>DLGS01000008.1 GCA_002482815.1 Bacteroidetes bacterium UBA7688 | reverse complement strand
GCTGTAAAATAGGTTGCTCCGGGAGTCCTTTCTGCGCGGTAGTTTGTAGCCCCAACCTGTAAAGCCCAATATTGCCAGGGATTGCCCGGTAAAAAATAATCGCCCATATAGGCTCTTGTGCCCGAAGTCCAGCCATCCTTGTCCGGATCTGCGACAAAACCAAGCGCTGCGGCAGGAACTCCGGAAGTAGCTGAAGCTCCGGAGCGTGGGTGATAGCCTGCGGGCGCAGCAAATTGTGACCCATAACATCCGTTTGGGGCAATGCCCACTTCTACATACTTACCTTGAAGAAATGCATCTCCGCTTACAATTTGCCCTTTACTATGGTAATGGTAAAACAATGCCGGAATGATAAAAGCAAGGATTTTGCCAGCGATAGTCGGGTAAAAGAACTTTGTTTTCATGGTGCTTAATTTTCAATAATTCAGGTTAAAATAATTTATGCAAAAAAAATAACGTATGTTTACGTTTTTGGCAAAATTACTGCAGGAATTATGAAAAAATTAAGGAAAAACACCCGATTTGAAGACAGATTTTTCTGATGCTCGTAATCTTCTGTTTAACAGACTATTATCACTATTATTTATATTTTACAATTTTATAATTGTAAAATATTTCTATAGTAAAGATTGATATTATTAGGATTAAATGATGAAATCGTTCAAATATTACTCTTTTGTATTGTTTAGCAAGTGTTGAGTACACAAATGAAAATGAAGAAATTTTGAAATCCTATTTTACTTTTTCTGCAGTACGATTTGCTTTTCTTCTTTCTATCATTTCTTCATCTGAAACTTGCCTTATCGGTACAAGGGCGCCGGTTCGCGGGTTAATTTTGCATTCAAATCGCTTCATAATGTATTTCTGATTTGGTATGGCATAAAAATAAAATGCAAAGGATAATGGAAAAACAAAGGTTATTGCCGTCGTAGTTAACAAACTCAATCCGACATAGGTCTCATTATAACGTTTGTTCGTATTGACAGGGAGGTTTGCCAGTACAAAAAAATTATTACTGTCTTTTTTAATGATTTTTGGTTCGTTTCCATGCAAATAAAAGACAGTACTATTGTAAATCGCTATCTTATGGAGTGGAGCTCTGAACTGTTTTTTCCCGTTTTCTTTTATTTTATAGATGGTATAGTCTGTGGCAGAAGACTCTGTTATCAGCCCTTCCATTTTCCGGTTATTCAGAAAGTCGTTCCAGGTTTCAAATACTCCGTTTTGAGGGGTGGTATCAGTGTATGCTTTGAAGAACATTGTGTGAGTGGACTTCAGCTTACTCAGTTCATCGGTGGTGAATTGATGATCGGATGAAGGATGGCTGGATTGTAATTTGTGTATACTATGGCATAAAACATCATTTACGGATTGTAATAAATCCTTTGTTACATCAAAAGATTGAACAAAAACGTTGGTATCAACTGAACCTAATAATTGAAAGGTGCTGTCAGAACTTGCTCTGAAATAGTCTGCTGAATAAGCAAAGCCTGCTGTTTCTTCGTCAATTCCGGGAATGTTTTCTTCAGCCCAGAACCGGTAAACGACAATCGCGAGTTTTCCGCCTGCTGTTAACTCTTTTTTGTTTTTTAATGAACTATAAAACTGACTGATATCGGCTGAAAGGCTACGCTCCGGCAGAAGCATTTCATGACCTTTACGGTAATCCACTTTCACTTTCCCTAATCCTTTATCAATTGAATCCCGGTTGTCAAAAACGAGTATGCTGTCAAAATATTCGTTTTTTGCTGAGCATAAGTTGTTTTTAAGATGTAGAATAACCTGGCTATTGCTGCTTGAGGAAAAAAACAGGGAAAGAATAATAATGGGTATTGTTCTGTAATTCATTCAAATTAGATTCGGCTGCAAATGTAATTATTCAGCAAGTATATCAAAAGTGTAAATGGCTGCCTGCAAAAAGGATAGCAGGTTTATCGTTCTTTTATACATTCACGCTGAACAGATAACCCACCAATGCGGTAAGACCCATGGCCAAAGTGCCCCAGATGGTGATTCTCAGAATAGCTTTGGTGATGCTGGAACCGCCTATTTTGGCAGCAATAATCCCTAAAATGATAAGAAACAGGATGGAGAAAGCGTAGAGGAAATACTCCATGCTTTTCACCGGTATAAATAAAGCTACAATTAAGGGTAAGGCTCCGCCAACTGTAAATGCGGCTCCGGATGCAAGAGCCGCCTGAATAGGATTGGCCATGCTGATTTCATTAATACCCAGCTCATCTCTTACGTGTGCTGCAAGCGCATCTTTTTCAGTCAGTTCTTTGGCCACCTGCAATGCGGTTTCCTTTGTTAGTCCCCTTTGTTCATAAATAGCGGCAAGAATCTGAAGTTCTTCTTCCGGCATTGTTTTCAGTTCTTCTGCTTCGCGTGCTATGTCAGCTTTTTCAGTATCTGTCTGTGAGCTTACTGACACATATTCTCCTGCCGCCATCGAAAGGGCTCCTGCTACCAGTCCGGCAACGGTGGCCAGCACTATCGGTTCTCTTGTTGCACTGGCGGCTGCTACACCAATG
>DLGS01000261.1 GCA_002482815.1 Bacteroidetes bacterium UBA7688 | reverse complement strand
CCGGTGATTATAAACTTATAAGTACACAGGAATTCTTGCAGCGGTTTATTCATCAACTAATTATTAGGCTTCTTTTTTGTTGAAAAATTAAATGGCTTGTAAAGCTGACAAAAACCAACCAGGCTTGTCAGTACAAATATTACTGCCAGAATCAGCAGAATAATACCTGAAGTACCGGAAATCTGTCCGGAAAAATAAAGGGCAGCAATAATAATGCTTACCAAGATGCGGAACAATCTATCTGCGCTTCCCATATTTGCATTCATAAATGTGTCATTTTTGGTTGTGAAAAAAAGTTTTTGACAACACAAATGTCCTGCAATAAAAAAACGAAAAGTGTAACCAATGTTACACAAGAGAAATTTTATTTCTACCCATTTTTACAATCCCTTCCTCTTCTAATTGCTTCAGCAATCTTGAAACCACGACTCTGGCTGTACCAAGCTCATTTGCAATTTGTTCGTGGGTAATATGAATGGTTTTGTTTTTCATCAATTCACTTTTACGATTCAGAAAATTTAGCAGACGCTCATCCATTTTTTTAAAAGCAACATCGTTCACAACACCGAGAAGTTCCTCAAAACGCTTATGATAGAGCCTGAAAATATAATCGAGCCATTGTGGGTATTCTTTAATCAACAGATTTACTTTGTCGATTGGAATAAAGAGAATTTCTGTGTCCTCTTCAGCTATAGCTTTTATTTTACTGGTATCCTGGTGTAAACCACCAAGGAAAGACATGATGCAACTTTCACCTGATTTGATATAATAGAGCAGAATTTCTCTCCCGTCTTCATCTGTGCGCATAACACCAATGCTACCTTTTAAAACAATAGGAATCGATCTGATGTATGCATTCTCATTGATAATAACTGTGCCTTCTTCAAAGGATTTTACAGTGCCAAATTCAGATAATTTTGTCTTTAATTCTTCAGAATATTTAAACTCTATAATATTATCTAACTGCATATTGGCAAAGATAATAAGTTAGTTGACTTTGTTAAGATTATTGTAAGTTATTAAGTTGGTTAGTTAGTACTGCTAACTGTTAGTCTCATTAACTATTTTCGTTGCTAAAGCAATTTTTATTTTGGAAGAGTTATCATTTCCTCTTGGACGTTCATTTGCCATTGTTGCCAAAAATTATTTTGGGGTGCTGACTAAACTTTTAGAAAATTTAGCAGTCGAACGCTATTACTCTATTTTAATCCTGATTGATAAAAGCGACCGTCCATGCACACAACACTTTATTTGTGAACAACTTAGAATTGATAAAGTATCTATGGTCAGGATGATTGATTACCTTATTAAAAAGGAAATGGTTTACAAAGTACTGAATGAAAAAGACCGCAGAGAGTACTTTATAAAGCTCACTCCAACAGCTTTACAATTAATGCCTGAAATTTATGGTGCAGTTTCCGGCGTCAATGAGGCGGCATTGAAGGGGATTTCAGTTGAACAACAAAAAATGCTCTATAAAAATATTAACCGGATTAAGCAAAACCTTGAATCATTACCATCAGAAACAGTTTATATCAATTATAAAAAAGCGGGTAAAAAAATATGAAGCCGAAAACTATTAGCATTATCGTTGTAATTATTGTTGCATTAATCCTCATAAAAGTTCTTTTTCTTAAATCTGAAAATCCGGACGCTGCCAAATCCGGCGCTCCAAAAAATCAAACAACCAGTGTAACCGGTTACGTGGTGCATCCACAATTGCTGGAAAATAAAATATTCTCTTCCGGTACAGTAATGGCAAATGAAGAAGTCGCCCTTCGCCCTGAGGTGGCTGGGAAACTTGTCGCAATATATTTCAAAGAGGGTAGTACTGTAAAAAAAGGTGCTTTGCTGGCTAAAATTAATGATGCTGACCTTCAGGCTCAATTGCGAAAACTTCAGTTGCAATCTAAATTGTCGAAAGACAGAGAAGCCAGATTGAAAGGCCTGCTGGACATACAAGGAGTGAGCCAGGAAGAATATGATGCTAGTTCTAATTTGCTACAGACGATGGGTGCTGATATGGATTTTACTCGTGCCCAAATTTCCAAAACAGAAATCCGTGCACCTTTCAATGGTAAAATTGGATTGAAACAGGTCAGTGAAGGTGGGTTTGTCAGTAGCGCTGATATTATCGCCACTATTCAGCAAACCGATGTTTTGAAAATTGATTTCACCGTACCTGAGCGTTATTCTTCGATTGTTGCAGTTGGGGATATGATTAATTTTTCGGTAGAGAATCAACCTGGGTCTTACCAGGCAAAAGTGTTTGCAATAGAACCACGCATTGACGAACAAACGCGCAATATTATGATCCGTGCTGTCTACAACAACGCTTTATCAACCATTTTTCCCGGTGCTTTTGCAAAAATAGAATTAATAGCGAATAAAAAAGAATCATCACTGATGGTTCCAACTGAAGCTGTTATTCCTGAGTTGAAAGGGAAAAAGGTTTTTGTGAGTAAAGCAGGAAAAGCTGTTCCTGTGCCAGTGCAAACCGGAACGAGAACTGATGCAATGATCGAAATTATCAGCGGCTTAAATGATGGTGATACAGTGATTACAACTGGTATGATGTCATTAAAGCCTTCCGCTCCGGTTAAAATTATCGGTTTCAAAAAATAGCCTTCACACTAATGAATATATCATCCACAAGTATCAATCGCCCGGTGCTGGCCATTGTAATGAATCTCATCATTATACTGTTCGGTGCCATTGGTTATACCTTTTTAGGCGTGAGGGAATATCCTTCTATCGACCCTCCCATTATTACTGTGCGTACAAATTATTCCGGCGCAAATGCAGATGTTATTGAATCACAGATCACAGAACCACTGGAAAAAGCCATTAACGGAATTGATGGTGTTCGTACTATTTCATCTTCTTCCAATCAGGGTTCCAGCGTCATTACTGTCGAATTTAACCTGAGCGCAAACCTGGAAGCAGCTGCTAATGATGTCCGTGATAAAGTTTCACAGGCTGTCCGCCAGTTGCCGCAGGACATAGATGCCTT
>DLGS01000207.1:2620-2772 GCA_002482815.1 Bacteroidetes bacterium UBA7688 | reverse complement strand
CATCCTGGTAACGGGATTAGTAGTGCTTTTGGTCGCAGTTTACTTCGTATTTGTACCCAATACCGGCGCATTTTCTCAGGGTGAATTTTTGTATATCCGCACCGGCTCTACTTATGAGCAGGTAAAAGACGAATTGAAAAATCAGGGTTTTG
>DLGS01000207.1:0-2593 GCA_002482815.1 Bacteroidetes bacterium UBA7688 | reverse complement strand
AAAAGTTTTGATTTGCTGGCAAAAAATGCCGGCTATCCCGATAAAGTAAAAGCAGGGAAATACCAGATAAAAAAGGGAATGGGAAATTTTGCAATTTTACGTTTGTTGCGCTCGGGGCGCCAAACGCCGGTAAAACTGGTGATTAACAAATTGCGGACAAGGCAGGATTTTATTAATCTGATTGGCAGTAACCTTGAAGCAGATTCCAATGTGTTGAAACATATTCTGAGTGATAGTATTTATCTCGACCAATACGGCCTGGATAGTGTAACAGCAATGTGCGCAGTAATGCCGGACACTTACGAGTTTTACTGGAACAGTACGGCAGAAAAAGTATTTAAAAAGATTGCTCAGCAATATGTGGTTTTCTGGAATGAAAGCCGCAAAACCAAGGCGAAGAAACTAAATCTTAGTCCGCAGGAAGTAATCACCCTCGCATCAATTGTTGATGAGGAAAGTAATAAGAATGACGAGAAGCCCAAAATTGCAAGCGTTTATCTCAACCGTATCCGCGCAGGAATGAAGCTGCAGGCCGATCCGACTGCCAGTTTCGCTTATGGAGACTTTACCATAAAGCGCATAACCAGCGTGCAGATTAGCATTCAGTCACCCTACAATACTTACCAGGTGCTTGGCCTTCCACCCGGGCCAATCTGTACACCATCGCCCAAAAGTATTGATGCCGTGTTGAACGCACCTGCAACTACTTATGTTTATTTCTGTGCGAAGGAAGACTTTAGCGGTTATCACAATTTTGCCTCTAATCTTGTGGATCATAATGCGAATGCCAGAAAGTATCACGATGCGCTCAATGCAAGAGGAATCAGGTAGTTTCTTGTTTTTGTATAAATTTGCTAACTATATTTTTCAAGATGAAGCGCTCCCTGATTTTAGTATTTTCTGGTTTATTCTCTTTAGCGGTTTCGGCTCAGCAAGCTGGAAAACCACAGGAAAGGGCGCAACAAAAAGTGATGGTTTATCCAAGTCCAGTGCATGATGAACTTAATTTTTCGGGTATTCGTGCAGGGGATATTATAACTCTAATGGATTCATCCGGGAAAGAGGTGATGCGTCATTCGGCTGCCAATCCTGATTTTCAATGGAAGGTTGGACATTTACCAAAAGGTACTTATGTATTGAAAATTACCACTAAAGAGGGTGACGAAGGGACGTCAAAAATTTTGAAGGATTAGGCTGGGTTCTTCTCTGGTATTAAATTCCAGCTCAAGAACTTCGCCCATTGGCAGGAATTTCCATTCATTGATAATATGCTCAATTCTGAATAATACTTCGTCGAGAAAATGGGAATAATCGCGTGAAAAGCCAATTTGTTCCATCGTTTCCTGAAATAAGCCGGCCGGCATATGACCGTTAAAAACGGATTGTACAGGTCCTACAATCTGTTCGGTCAATCTGAGCTTAAGTGTAAGTTCATTTTCTTTCCCGCACAATTGATGCAGATGATAGCCCTGGCTGACCAAGCCCCAAAATCCATCCTTTATGTTTAATTCTGTTTCTACGCAAAAGTGAACAATGTCATGAAGAAAATAGGTAAATGAATCCAATGATGCATGTAAAATCATCTTATCATTTTTGGAAACAGATAGTTGATGTGTAGATAGATTGATTTTTTTGAAGCTTATTTTCATAAAACGGGTGATGGTTCAAATATATGGTTTTATTTTTCATTGCATGCACCGGGTAAACCCTTATTTTGATAACAATAATTTTTTTTGAAGCAATATTTATCAAGCCTGAAAAGATTGAATAGAATGATTGCCGTATGAAGTATTCATTTGGTCTAAGGTGCTATCTGTGTATTCTACAATAATTACCCACATTCCATCATTTCCTCGCAGCTTACCCTATCTCAAACACCTAATTGCCTTACCTTTGCAGCCTATGCAACACACCTATTTGGACGGACTGAATGATAGTCAGCGCCAGGCCGTACTGCACACCAATGGCCCGTTGATGATAGTGGCCGGTGCTGGGAGCGGCAAAACCAAAGTACTGACTACACGCATCGCTCACCTTATTAATAACGGTGTTGATTCGTTCAGGATATTGGCGCTTACGTTTACGAACAAAGCGGCCGCAGAAATGAAAGAAAGGATTGGTCATATTCTGGGCAATTCGGAGGCAAGAAATCTTTTTATTGGTACCTTCCACTCTGTTTTTGCAAAAATCCTGCGTATAGAAGCAGACAAATTAGGCTATCCTAAAAACTTCACGATTTACGATACGGATGACGCTAAAAGTGTAATCAAAACCATATTGAATGAACTGAATATTGACGATAAAACTTATAAACCAGCTTATGTGCTCAACCGTATTTCTGCCGCCAAAAATGCGTTGCTGAATGCTGCGCAATACAGACAGGATCAGTTTATTCAGCAAGAAGATGCCCGCAGTAACCGCCCGATGATCGGCGAAATTTATTTACGCTATCAGAATCGCTGCTTCAAAAACGGTGCAATGGATTTTGATGATTTGCTCTTCAAAATGTATGAATTGCTGGTGCGCTTTCCTGAGGTATTATCGAAATACCAGAATAAGTTCCAGTATGTACTGATTGATGAGTATCAGGATA
>DLGS01000146.1 GCA_002482815.1 Bacteroidetes bacterium UBA7688 | reverse complement strand
AAATCCTTATTCCAATTAGAGGATGAAATAAGCAAGGATATGGATGAACTTAGAAACTTAATAGGATGAGAAAAGAAAAATTTTCGGATATATTCTCGTTTGCTCCTAACTCGAAAGTAAAAGCGGGTGAGGGACTTGAAAAAGGGCTCTTCCCGTTTTATACTTCAAGTCAAAATTTGTCAAAATGGATCGATAAAAAACAATACTTTGAAGAAGCATTGGTCTTCGGAACTGGTGGGAGTGCTAGCATTCATTACGTAAACGAACCATTTTCTACATCTACGGACTGCATTGTGACCATCAATCGTAGAGATGAAATAAAAACCAAATTTGTTTTCTATTACCTACTAAGTAACATTCATATTCTTGAAAGAGGTTTTAAAGGTGCAGGCTTAAGGCATATATCTAAGTCATATATACAACGCTTAGAAATTCCTGTTCCCAATCTTGAAATCCAAGAAAAGATAATAGCTGTTTTAGATAAATCCAAACTTCTACTGGAAAAACGAAAAACGACAATCTCACTATACGAAGATTTATTATTTTCTACTTTTTTAGAAATGTTTGGAAATAAGAACCCTGAATTTAAGTATTGGAAAGATGTTGAAATCGGTAGTTTTAAAAAGAGCGAAAAAGGTAGTATGAGAACCGGGCCATTTGGAAGTAGTTTGAAACACGAAAGGTTTAAACAAGAAGGTGAAGTTGCGGTTCTGGGTATTGATAATGCAGTTGACAACATCTTTAAATGGAAACAAAAACGATATTTAACTATTGGTGTAAAACCCGGCAAAAGTGACCCCCTTGCGCCATTTTAAAATGACCCCCTGAAAAAGTTTTTCAAAAGGGTGTAAAAAAGGCCTTAAGAAAACGGGGTAAAAAGTGAGTAAAGAACTGCTGTGTTGTAAAACGAAAATAAGGATAAGTTTTTGTCCATTGGTTTTATAAAATTGATTCCATTGCCGTGTTATTTGTTCTTTGTTTTTTTCTTAAAGATTCACCATAGAGTTCGATGCGGATGGATTGATGAACGATCCTGTCCATAATGGCATCAGCGATGGTTTTTTCCCCGATCACTTCATGCCACTTTTTTACGGGTACCTGTGCTGTTATAATTGTAGAACGTTTACCATGCCGGTCTTCGATAATATCTAAAAGCAATGTTCTGCTGCCCCCATCAAAGGGTTGCACACCAAAATCGTCCAGTATCAAAGCGTCCTGCTTTTCTATTTTCGACAACTCTTTTAAATGTGCCCCATCTGCTTTGGCCATTTTCAGATGTGACATGAGCTTTGCGGTGTTGGTATACAAAACCTTGTATCCCATCAGGCAGGCTTGCTGACCCAGGGCCGATGCCAGAAAACTTTTTCCCGTACCAGTGCTGCCGGTGATAAAGAGATCTTCTCCTTTTTTAATAAAATCACAGGTGGATAAACGCTGTACCTGGTTTTTGTCCAGCCCCCGGTTCTCTGCATAATCCAGTTGTTCTACACTGGCGCTATAGCGGAAGTTTGCGTTCTTAAGTCCTCTTTGCAGCGAACGATGCTGCCGGTCATCCCACTCGCTTTGTATTAAATGATGCACCAGTTCATCATTGGTAAAGCTGTCTGTTTTGCCGGATTCAATACAGGCTTTAAATGCAGGGTGCATGCCTAAAAAACGCATGCGCCCCATCTTTTCTAAACTGTCTTTGTTCATTGCTGTTGATTTTTATGAATGAGTAAATATGGCTACTGGTAATAATCTTCGCCACGGATATTGTCATGGGTGGGCATGTTGTTGCCATCGTTTGAAGATGGCTGCTCCTCGTCTAAGGGGATAAAATCCGCTTTCGATTTTAATATGCGTTCTATAATACCAAAATTGTACACGTTAAAACTATCAGCCCTTTTGCAGGCATTGATTAGCCTTGTTTCACCAACCCTTTTTTTATAATTGATGATTCCCTGGCAGGCCCGGTAATTTTTTTCGGGGTACTCGTTTCGGGATAAGACTTTCTTAATGTACTCCACTACTGCTTCGCCAATAAGAGCACTATCGGCAATAAATTTTTCAGGATTCCACTCCGTGGGATATTTATGCCAGGAAGCAAGGTGATCGTTGTTCTGTATGTATCTTTCTTTACCAAAGGAGCGTACATGTACGGCGATGATCTCGTGCTCGCTAAAGGCTTCTACTTTTGTACGGTTGTACATCAGTTTCACTTTTATGCCGATAAATTTATAAGGGACACTGTAGTAGCGGTGATCCAGGGTTACAAAACCGGTTTTACCCACAGTTGCCATTTTGGAAAACATAGGATCATAGGGATATGGATTTAGCGGCTTCAATACATTTTTTTCCAACAGCTCAAATTGCTGTAACCTGCTGTAATCACATCCGGTAAGCAGGGTGTCATTATGGGCTTGAAGATGAAAAAGGATATCGGCATTCAGTGTTTCTAAACTGGTATATACCTGTTCATCAATCTTAGTAAAGATGCTCGTGTAGATTATTTTTACGGCACCTTCTACCAGTGCTTTGTCTTTGGGCTTATATGCTCTTGCCGGGAAAATATAGGTGCTGTAATGGGCTGCAAATGCAGCAAAGCTGTCGTTGAGCTCAGCTTCGTAACGGCTGGCTTTCTTTACCGCTGAGCGTAAATTATCAGGTACAATAACTTCTGGTACACCGCCATAAAAATGCAATGCAGCCTGGCACGCTTCTATAAAATCTTCCTTCTGTTGTGATGCAACCGCCATTACAAAAGTATACTGGCTACAGCCAAGGATCGCCACAAAAACTTCTACTTCCTGTACCTCACCGGTGTTTACATCTACTATCTGTAACTTCTTGCCGGTAAAGTCAATGAAGAGCTTATCGCCTACTTTATGGGGTACGCGCATGGATGGCTTGCTCATGCCCAGATAAATGTTCAGTCGCACCAGGAAGGCGGAATGCTTGTATCCATCAGGGTACTGGCTGATGTAATCAGCATAAATCATCTGTTTGGTAATGCCTCGTTTTTTGAGCTTGTCCGCCAGAACAGGCAACAACGCTTCCAGGTCGGTTACCCGGCTGCTGATTGTTTTGGGCTTTACGATTAAAAATGCAGTAGCCATTTGGCGGTCACTCATCGCTTCTACACGCCCAATGGTGAGTTGCAGGCTGGCAAATTGTATCAAATACTTTTTAACGGTGTTGCGCGATATACCTGTTGCCTTGCTGATAAATTTACTGCCTCTGCCTTCAGCATAAAGTCGCAATAGCTGTCTGATCTTGAACATATCAATTGGTTTGTTGGACATTTTTACCTGGGTTGTTTTGTTTAAAACAACCGCTTATTATCCTACAAAAACAACTGCTCTTTACTTCTTTTTACAGGGGGTCAATTTAAGCCGGTATCAGGGGGTCATTTTAAAATGGCAGACCGGGGTCACTTTGATTTGGCGAACGGGGGTCAATTTGAGTGGATTTTCCAGGAACCTTTAAACCCCATTCCAACGCTTTGTCCCGTGCTACANNGGGTCAATTTGAGTGGATTTTCCATTCAATATCAACGATATCTAGCCCACGTTTTAATCCTAACTCTTTTTCTGCAAAGATTCTCCATGAAAGTGTTTTGCTTTTCTGCAAGGCATTATAAAGAAGTTCCTTGATATTGGTTATTGTTTTGCCTGTATATTTTTCAAATTCTGCGGGGTCGGAAAATAAA
>DLGS01000078.1 GCA_002482815.1 Bacteroidetes bacterium UBA7688 | reverse complement strand
GGAAAATCACTACAACCGCGTTACAGATACTTGTATTCCCGAAGAAGAAGCTTTCCGTCGTCTGCAAAAACACTTGGTGGAATTGTGGAAAGATGCTGAAGCAAAAGGTGAGCGCTATTTCCCGCACGAGTTTATGTACAAGATGGTGAAAAGTGGCGTGCTGGAGCAGTATTATGAAATCGATCCAAAANNTTTTCCGCATGAATTTATGTATCAAATGATTAATTCTGGAGTATTAGAACAATATTACGAAATCGATCCAAAAGATTCATGGATTGTTGCGGCGGCTGAAAAAAACATTCCGATTGTAGTTCCGGGTTGGGAAGACAGCACCACAGGTAACATTTTTGCAAGCTATGTTATCAAAGGCGAATTGAAAGCCAGCACCGTGAAAAGCGGGATTGAATATATGGTTTGGTTGACAGAATTGTATCGTGAATACAGTACAGGAAAAGGTTTGGGCTTCTTCCAGATTGGTGGTGGTATTGCCGGCGATTTCCCGATTTGTGTGGTACCGATGATGTACCAGGACCTTGAATGGCACGATGTTCCTTTCTGGAGCTACTTCTGCCAGATTTCAGATTCCACTACATCTTACGGTTCTTACAGCGGTGCTGTACCGAACGAAAAAATTACATGGGGTAAGTTGGACATCAACACGCCAAAATTTGTGGTAGAGTCTGATGCTACCATAGTTGCACCATTGATTTTTGCGTGGTTGCTCAAATGGTAATTGAAAATGATGAATGTTGGATGCTTATTGTTTAATGGTTTTAGCAAATTCCAATTATCTTTACCCACTATTATTAAATCTTACACAAAATAATTGCTATAAAATATGCGTACAATAGCTTTCCGTCAGGCACTTCGTGAGGCAATGCAAGAAGAAATGCGCCGTGATGAAAATGTATTCCTGATGGGTGAAGAGGTAGCACTATACAATGGTGCCTACAAAGTAAGCCAGGGAATGCTGGATGAATTTGGTGAGCGCCGTGTGATTGATACACCGATTGCAGAACTTGGTTTTGCTGCGATTGGTGTGGGTGCTGCTATGAACGGAACCCGTCCGATTGTGGAATTTATGACCTGGAACTTTGCGGTGCTTGCTTTCGACCAGATCCTCAATCATGCTGCCAAAACAGTATCTATGAGTGCAGGTCAATTCACTTGTCCGATCGTTTTCCGCGGTCCGAATGGTTCTGCAGGTCAGCTTGGTGCTCAGCACTCACAGGCTTTCGAAAGCTGGATGGCTAATATTCCTGGTATAAAAGTAATTTCTGTTTCTAACCCTTATGATGCAAAAGGTTTGTTGAAATCGGCTATCCGCGACAACGATCCTACTGTATTTATGGAGTCTGAGGTAATGTATGGTGATTTGGGCGAGGTTCCGGAAGAAGAATACCTTATCCCGATTGGCAAGGCCGCGGTGCGCCGCGAGGGTACAGATGTAACCATCGTTTCTTTCAACAAAATGATGAAAGTGGCGCTGGCTGCGGCTGACGAACTAGCTAAAGAAGGAATCAGTGCAGAGGTAATCGACTTACGTACGATTCGTCCTTTAGACTGGCAAACTATCCTTGATTCAGTAAAGAAAACAAACCGTCTGGTAATTGTCGAAGAACAATGGCCATTTGCAAGTGTTTCTTCTGAAATCACTTATCGTATTCAAAAAGAAGGGTTTGATTACTTAGATGCGCCTATCCGTCGTATTTGCTCAGCGGATACCAATATGCACTATGCGCCAAACCTTGCAGCATTATTCCTGCCTGATGTACCGCGTACAGTGAAGCTGGTAAAAGAAGTAATGTATATGGTGAAGTAATTTGACTTGCATATAAAGTAAAAAGCGATTGTCTGTTTAGGCAATCGCTTTTTTATTAGGGCGTGTCCTCGTTCCTCGGTCGGGCTATCCACTGCTACTCCGCCACAAAGGCCCCACCAAGGCTTCAGCGGTGTATCCGCTGCTATCCCTCACGCTGCGGATCCTGGTCAGATATTTCGTTCAGCCTGTGCAATATGTCTTTCTATATGATACACATAGAATCTCAATGTATCGCCCAGTTTGATTTTGATGTATTTGCTAAGTGATATGGGTATTCTGATTTTATTCAGATCTTTGCTTTCTGCATCCCTTATCAAGCTTTTCAGTAGCTCTGCCTGGTTAAGAAATCGATGGATAGTCTCTTTGCTCAAATGAGATGTTGCAGGCACTTTATCTTTTGGCGATTTCATTTTAGTGATCTTTCCATTTTTCTCTTTCATCGAATTGGCAAAATAATTGCCCAGCCAACCACTGATAAAAACAGGCACAGTTTTTCTTTCTGAGGCTTTCATCCGGCTATTCATCTCAGGAAGATAATATTCGCCATATAGATTAAGATGTTCAAGACATTCTAAAATACTCCAGCTTTCAGGCGTTTTTTTATCGTTCAACTTTTCAATAGATAGTTCCAGGAAGCTAAGTGCCGTATCATTGGCTTGGTCTGCGATTTTAGATAGTTCCCGGATTAAGTCCTTTGCAATAATTCTCATTCTTTCTAAATTTCTTACAAAAGTCCATTCTGTTGATGAATATAAACTTGATTCAAATCAAGATTTCCGGATTCTACTCAAAGTTTCGGGCGTCATCCGCAAGTAGGAAGCGATGTATTTTAATGGTATATGCTGAAATAAATCTGGACTGCGCTGCATTACACGTTTTAAGCGCTCAGAAGGTGAGCTGGTCAACAGGTCATTCTCTCTGTCTATTTGTTGCACAATTGTCTGTTCTAATAAAGCAGTGTATCCGCTCATTCGATCAAGGTTTTGAAAAATAAAGGATTCGAAGCTTTGTTTACGGATTGAGATTAAGGATGTTTTCCTGATTGCCTGGAGTGAAAAAGCAGATGGTTCACCGGTAATGAAGGAAGCAAGGGAATTGATAACAGAGCCCTCATAGCCGAAGCGGATAGTAATGTCTTCATTTTCAGAAAATAGAAAGGCGCGTATTGCACCAGTCATTACATAATATATATGGTGCTCAATTTCTCCTTCCCGCAACAGATACTCTCCTTTTGAGATGATTTTCTCCTTTCCTTCAACTTTGAATAGGGTAGTGAGGTCTGCTTTGAAGTCCATAAATTGAATTAGAATCAGATTGATGATGTAAAATGAAGGTTGAAAATAGGCATTTTGTCTGTTTGGATTGAACAGTTACAGAATATTCCGACTGAGTTATTTGCTGTAATCTGATTTAAACTATTGGTATTCAATTGAATGAATGCAATAACAACAAATTATCACAGAATTAATGTGGAGATTATGTAAAATAAATTTGGAAGGATAGAATTTCCGTGTACCTTTGCACTCCCAACG
>DLGS01000383.1:2309-2671 GCA_002482815.1 Bacteroidetes bacterium UBA7688 | reverse complement strand
AGAACGAGATTTGAACTCGTGACCGCCTTAGGCGGATACGAATCCTGCAATCAAGTCAGATTCTGCCTGATATAATTCCAGATATACTCCCTTCCTTTGCCAGCTTTTAGTGCCTTCTCCCTTTTCATTGCCTCATTTTTATCAGTATAATTTTCTGTAAAAGCTATCTCCCAAGGTCGAAACTTTGTTGTATATCCTTTTGTTGCAAACTCATTATGTGACCTTAGACGATTCTCCATATCAGATGTGAATCCAATATAAATTCTATCAAAACGCCTCGAATAAAGTACATAAACTGTATACATCATAAAAAAAACCTTTAGAATTTTAGTCTAAAGGTTTTTTCTTGTAGCGAGAACGAG
>DLGS01000383.1:0-2263 GCA_002482815.1 Bacteroidetes bacterium UBA7688 | reverse complement strand
GACCTCAGGGTTATGAATCCTGTGCTCTAACCAACTGAGCTACCTCGCCATTTCGGAGTGCAAATGTAATAGTTCTGTTGTAAAAAACTAAAACTACTCAAAGATATTTTTAAATCATTTCTATCCACCTTCCCTTTTGCTTTGAAAAAGAACAATTATTTCTATTGAACATCGCCTGAACGTATATTTGCGTCCAAATCATTCTGAACCAATACTGAAATGCCAATGCGCTTTATCAAAAGTATCGTCATATTGTTTTTCTTTGCAGCAGTCCTCTTGGGTTCTTCCCATCTCAGGGCACAGACTGTTATTGGCAAACTAAGCAACTGGACACTTCAGGATGCGATCAGCTTCGCATTGAAGAATAATATCTCCATCAGGCAGAATGTGATTAATGAGCGCCTGGCACATCTTACACTTCAGCAAAGCAAGTATGCGCAATTACCATCTCTGAATATCAATCCCAGCTATGGCATCAGCAACGGCCGTTCTGTAGATCCTACCACCAACCAGTTTGTGACAAGCAGCTATTCCTTTGTCAGCGCTGCTGCCAATTCCAATGTGCTTGTTTTTGGCTGGTTCCAGCAAAGAAATACCATTGAGAAAAACAAACTGAGCTGGGACGCTTCCAAAGCCGATCTCGACCAGCTGAAGAACGATGTTTCGCTGAACGTGGCAACGGCCTACCTGCGTGTACTGATGGCGCGTGAACAAATAAAAGTGAATGAAAAGCAAGTCAATCTTTCCAAAGAACAATTAAATCAAACCAGGCAATTTGCCGCTGCAGGTCGTTTGCCGGAGCTGAACGTGGCCCAACTTGAAGCCCAGCTGGCCAGCGACAGTTCAGGACTGATTTCTGCCCTTGCCGATTATACAGCTTCAATTTTAGATATTAAGGCCCTGATGAATATGGATTTCGAGGCTCCTTTCGAGCCATTTATTCCTGAAATACCAATGGAAGACCGGATTTCCTTAAACACGCTTTCGCCGGATTATATCTACCACGAAGCTTTAAGAAACATTCCTTCCATCCGCAGCAGTGACCTCAAATTGAAATCTGCTCAAAAAAATTACGCCGCAACGAAGGCAGGCCTTTGGCCGCAACTAACACTTGGCGGGCAACTGGGCAGCAACTGGACCAGCACTTACAAACAAATTGATGGCTATAATGTAGATGGCACTTATGTCCCCACCGGAACTTTTGTAAATGTAGGGGGTAGTACTTATGATGTGGTTCAGCCAAACGTGCAACCCAATATTACCAGTCCGGGATTTTTCAAACAAATGGACAATAACTTCCGCCAGACGGTGAGTGCCACACTGAATATCCCCATCTTCAACAGCTGGCAAACACAATTCCAGACCAGACAGGCAAAACTGAATGTTTACACACAGGAACTGAACAAATACCAGACCGACCTGAAGCTAAAGCAGGATGTATACAAAGCGCACAACGACGTGGTAAATGCCATTCAAAAATATTATGCGGCGAAACGCTCTCAGGATGCAGCACGACGCGCTTTTGATTTTGCACAAAAAAGATACGAACTGGGTCTGACCAATACAATCGACTACCTCACCACCCAGATAAACCTTTACAAAGCTGAGGCCTCTTTCCTCAATTCGAAATACGACCTCATCTTCAAGCTCAAAGTAATCGACTATTACATGGGCAAACAATTGCAATTATAATTCATCCATACCCACCACAACTCCGACTATGCAAAACATGAAGAATACCCTGATAGAAGCCTCCAAAGCTGCCGGTGCTGTCATCCAGTCCTACTTCCAGGGTGTTTTCAAAATAGAAAGCAAAGACAGTATCAATAACCTGGTGACAGAGGTAGATAAGCACGCTGAAGATGCCATTATCAGCATCATCAAAAGAGATTTCCCCCTCCACAGCATTATCAGCGAAGAAGTAGGCGAATTGATGCAGGATTCCGAATACCAATGGATCATCGACCCCATAGACGGAACAGTCAACTTTGCGCACGGCATACCTATTTGCTGCACCAGCATTGGCCTGCGCCATAACGGCAAAATGCTGATGGGCGTGGTGTACAACCCGATGATGAACGAATTTTTCTTTGCCGAAAGAGGCAAAGGAGCCTTCCTCAACGACGAACCTATCCATGTATCTAAAAAAGCCGATTTCAAAACCTCCTGCCTGGTTACGGGTTTCCCTTACAAATGGCCGGAAACAAAAGAGCATCCGATTAAGGTTTTTGAAAGAATGATTTTGCAGGGATTGCCGGTGAGG
>DLGS01000312.1 GCA_002482815.1 Bacteroidetes bacterium UBA7688 | reverse complement strand
ATTGCTGCACCAACTTCTCACTCATACCTGCTCGTGGCGGGTCGGTGATGATCACATCCGGTTTGCCATGCTCAGCAAAAAACTCGTCGGTGCAAATGGTGGACACATCACCTGCATAAAACAAAGCGTGTTCTATCTTGTTTTGCGCAGCATTGAGTTTCGCATCTTCTATCGCTTGCTCTATTACCTCTATACCAATAATTTTTTTAGCTTGTTGGGAACAGAAAATACCGATGCTACCCGTGCCGCAATACAAATCATACAAGACCTCTTCGCCGCTCAGGCCCGCAAATTCACGTGTGATGCGGTACAAGTTTTCGGCCTGCGTGGTATTGGTTTGAAAGAACGATTTAGGGGAAATATTGAAAGTGAAATTTTCCAGTTTTTCGGTAATAAATCCATTACCAAAGAAGGTAATCACTTCCTGGTCGTAGATACTGTCGTTCCATTTCCGGTTGATAGTATAACAAAGTGTCGTTATCTCCGGCACCTCAGCCAGCAGATAATTCAGCATTGGCGTTCTTGTGGCTTCGTCGTCTTCATTCATCACCACATTCACCAACACTTCACCGGTTGTTGTCACCCGTATCATCAGGTTGCGCATATAGCCGGTGTGTGCGCGGAAATCGTAATAAGGTAAATTGTGTTCCGTAGTATAATCGCGCAGCAGATTGCGGATTTTATTGGTCGGTTCGTTTTGTAAATGGCAAAAATTTATCGGCACTACTTTATCGAACAATCCCGGGGCGTGGAAACCTAAACCCTGCTCGTGTGGCAATTCTGTTTCGCCCGCTTCTACAATTTCGTCGTTGGTGCGGTAGCGTTTATTAGAGAAGGTAAATTCCAGTTTATTTCGGTAAAAACGCTGTAATTCACTGCCGCAGATAGTTTCCATTTCGGGCAATTCCACATGGCCTATACGGCGCATCTGGTCGGACACCTGTTGCTGCTTGTACTCCAGTTGTTTTTCGTAAGGCAACATTTGCCATTTGCAACCGCCACACACCCCGAAATGTTCACAGAATGGTTCTACACGAAGCGGCGAAGGGGTTACCAGGCGGGTCATTTTGCCCTCGGCATAATTCTTTTTGTTTTTGGTGATGCGCACGTCGGCCACATCGCCGGGAATAACATTTTCTACAAATACGACCTTTCCATCTTCCATATTACCGATGCATTTGCCCTCGGCTGCATAAGTGGTAATGTGTAAATCCTGGAGGTTAATGCGTTTTTTCTTTGCCAAAAAAAGAAAGTTTGAAAGTGGTTAATAAGATGCAAATTAAGGGCATAAAATTGGTTAGTGGTGTGTAAGAAGGGTATTTTTGGCAACCACGAAAACGGAATATGGTAGCCCGGCACAAAACAAAGCAGGATAATTGTATTTCAATTACTTTCACCAAACTTTTTAAAACAATAGAAAACACCAATGAAAAAACTCATCTCCTTCGGCCTTTTACTGGCCGGCCTGAGCCTTCAGAGTATTGCAAAAGATGGTTACAGAATCACATTGAAATTTAACGACATCAAAGATTCAACTTATTTCCTGGCGCACTATTTTGCCAAACCTCTCCCTACCATTTACAAAACCGATTCGGGAAAACTCGACAAAACCGGACTTTCGGTATTGAAGAGCGACAAAAAAATAACCGGTGGAATGTATTTGATTATGCTTTCTGACCGCAAAACTTACTTTGAATTCCTGTTGAACAACGGAGACGATATCACCATTAATGTTGCAGACAGCAAAAATCTGCCTTCAAAAGGTTTGAGCATTAAAAATTCGCCGGACAATGAAGCTTTCATTGCTTACGAAGAATTTGTCCGTGTGGTGGGCGAAGAGCATATTGCCTTGAGCAAAGAAATATCGAATGCAAAAAACAGTGTGGACAGTGCCGCTATCAAGGAAAAAATGAGTGCCAAAATGAAAACGCTCATCAACTACCGCAATGATTTTGCTGCTAAAAATCCCAGCAGCCTGCTGACAAAAATTTTTAAAGGATTAGAATTACCAAAAATTCCCGAGGGCAAACACCTGAAAGCAAATGGTGAAGAAGATAAAGACTTCGCTTACCAGTATTACAAAAAACACTACTGGGATAATTTTGACCTGAAAGATGGCAGAATGATCAACACGCCAATCTACGATGCAAGAATTACAGAATACTTTGAAAAACTGGTTATCCCAGTTACAGACTCTGTGATTAAAGAAGCCAACTGGATTTTAAACCAAACCGATGGTACCGGCGATTTATACAATTACACCCTTTCATGGCTTGCTAATTTCAGCCAGGACAGCAAAGTGATGGGCATGGAAAAAGTTTATGTATACCTTGTTGATAATTATTATGCCAAAGGAAAGGCCAACTGGCTGAGCAGTGACTTATTGCAAAAACACCTGGACCACGCAGCCGAATTGGCACCAACCCTGATTGGAAATGTTGGTTATGACATTACAATGAAAGACACGACTGGCAAAAAAGACATCACTGTCTCTCAAATTAAATCGAAATACAAACTACTGGTAATGTGGGATCCTACCTGCGGCCATTGCATGAAAGAAATTCCTGCCCTGGATTCTACCTACAAAGCTGACAAACTGAAAGCAAGGGGTTTGAAAATCATCGGTATTTGCTCAGAAAATGTTGAACAGACCTGGAAAGATTTTATTAATAAACACAAATTGTATGATTGGGTTCATATCTACGACCCTGAGCGCAAAAGCCTGTATAAATCAAAATACAATGCACGCGTAAACCCGACCATCTATTTGCTGGATGAAAATGGCATTATTAAAGGTAAAAATATTGACCACTCCAATATCACTACCCTGATGGACATGCTGGACCACCAGGAAGCAGATGCTAAAAAGAAGAGTTCCAAATAAAAATCGTAAACTTGCAGATGTGTCTTAAAATCAGTTTTAAGGCACATCCTTTTTTGAAATAAAACAAACAAAACGAATAATTTATCCTCTATGAAGAAACTAATGATGACCGGCTTAATTGCCATTTCATTATCCACCGGTAGCCAGGCTCAGACACTATTTACTTATGGAACAAATCCGGTGACTGAAGCCGAATTTATGAAAGTGTACAAAAAGAATAATGCGGCCCAAAAAATCGATTATTCAGAGCAGGCTTTGCGCGAGTATGTTGATTTGTATTCCTTATTTCGTATGAAAGTGAAAGAAGCCAATGATATGAGCATCGACACTTCAGCATCGGTAGCCGGCGAAATACATAATTATCGTAAGCAGCTGGCCAAAAGCTTCTTAACAGACGAAGAAATGGCAAGCAGACTCATTCAGGAAGCTTATACAAGGTCTAAGCAAGAGGTGCACGTAGCGCATATTTTATTACTGACCAACTCAGGCGCAGATACAGTAGCGATCAAAAAAACAATCGACAGTCTTTATACTGTTTTATCTTCAGGAAAAGGCGATTTTGCAGCACTTGCAAAAATTTATTCTGAAGACAAAGGTTCGAAAGTAAATGGTGGTGATATTGGTTATCTGACTGCATTGCAAACTGTTTATCCTTTCGAAAATGCAATGTTCAACACTCCTGTCGGAAAAATATCTGCACCTTTCCGCACTTCATTCGGATACCATATTGTAAAAGTATTAGATAAACGCGAATCCCGCGGACAGCTGAGAGTTGCTCAGATATTAATCTCTACCCCAAAATCTAAAGGGGAGGAAGGTATTGCTGCAGCAAAACTGAAACTGGATTCTTTACAGAAAGATTTGAAAAAAGGTGTTCCCTTCGAGCAGATAGTTGAAAAATATTCTGACGACAAATTCAGCAAGGATAAAAAAGGGGAATTACCAGTGTTTGGCGTGGGACGAATGGTACCTGCATTTGACGAAGCGGCTTTCAACCTCAAAAATGTAGGAGATGTATCAAAACCCATCCAAACTGATTATGGTTTCCACGTTATCAAATTGCTGGAAAAAATTCCATTGAAACCTTTCGACAGTGTGCGTAAAGAATTCAAATCAAAAGTTGAAAATGATTCCCGTGCTCAATACGCCCGCGACGTATATTTCGAAAAAGTAAAACAAAGCAATGGCTTTAAAGAAAATCCGAAAGCCTGGGCAAACATTACCTCACAAGTGAAAAATATTGCAGATACAGGAAAAGCGGCGGGGACTTTCAATAATAAAACTTTCGCCACCGGAGGAAACACAACAATGTTCTCGCTGGCAGGCAAAAACTATACACAGGACGATTTCATTGCTTATGCACTGTCTGTTACCCGTGGCAGATTGATGGCACAGGCATCGAAAGAAAACATCATGCGCGAATTGTACACCATGTATCAGAGCAAAGTGGTGAATGATTTCCAGGAGCATAAATTGGTAGATGAAAATCCGGAATTCAAAAGCCTGTTGCAGGAATATAAAGATGGCATTATGCTTTTCGAATTGATGGACAGAAATGTATGGGGTAAAGCATCGAAAGATACACTTGGCCTGAAAGCATTTTACGAAACTAAAAAGGAAAATTACAAATGGGAACCAGGCTTTAAAGGCGCAGTGTATACTTTTAAAGATGAGCTTGCCATGAAAGAAGGATTAAAATTGTTGGCGAAAAAAGATATTACCAATGAAGAAATTGCCAAAACATTAAATACTGAAAACAAAAGAGATGCGGTAAGTATTCAGACAGGACGTTACGAATTCAGCAAATTCACTGATCTGCCAAAAAACAAAATCGTAAAAGGTAAAGCAAGTGAAGGAGTAAAAAAAGCTGACAATACGTATGTTGTAGTGAAAGCGGATGATGTTTACAACGAACCTGTAGTAAAAAACTTTACCGAGGCACGCGGGTATATTATCTCGGCTTATCAGGACAAACTGGAAAAAGACTGGAACAGTGAATTGAGAGCTAAATATCCGGTGAAAGTAAACGAAGATCAATTTAAGAAATTGGTAAAATAAGCCATTTCAATACTAAGAATTTTTAAAAGCTATTGGGTGAAAGCTCAATAGCTTTTTTGTTTAAGTTTGAATTGATTTAATCCACATAAATCTGGTGCCAATATCTTAAAACCACCGGATTACCCTACCATTATTTCTCATTCTTTATTAGCTTTGCGCTCCCCGGAAGGGGTATAATCTTTATCAGATAAAAATTTCAAAATATATGTCTCAATTTTCCACTTTTAATTTCGATGGCCACAAAGCTATCATTCGTGTAGACTTTAATGTTCCTATCAAGAACAATGTTATCGGCGATGACACCCGTATCAAAGCTGCCTTGCCTACTATCAATAAAATATTGGCTGACGGTGGCAGCGTTGTGCTCATCAGCCATTGGGGCCGGCCTATCAAGGATATGGAAAAGAAACCGGAACTGACCAAAGCTGATTTTTCTCTGAGCCGCATCGTGGACAAAGTAAGTGAGCTGACCGGCAAACCTGTTCAGTTTGCGGATGATTGCATATCAGAAGAAGCAGTTCAAAAAGTAAAAGACCTGAAACCAGGAGAAATTCTGTTGCTGGAAAACCTTCGCTATTATAAAGAAGAGGAAAAAGGAAATGAAGACTTTGCTAAAAAACTGGCTTCCTATGGTGATGTGTATGTGAATGATGCCTTCGGTACTGCTCACCGCGCACATGCTTCCACTGCAGTT
>DLGS01000326.1 GCA_002482815.1 Bacteroidetes bacterium UBA7688 | reverse complement strand
TGCCCGTATCCACGAAACGAATCTGAAGAAACAAGGTATGCTGGCACTTACTTTTGTCAACAAAGAAGACTACAATAAAATTCAGGAAGATGATTGTATTGATATCGAAGGATTGACAACATTTACACCTGGTGTTCCATTGACAATGACATTCCATCACGCGGATGGAACCAAAGATGTGATCAGTGTAAACCATACCTACAACGAACAACAAATTGAGTGGTTTAAAGAAGGTGCGGCCTTGAACATTATCCGTAAGCAATTTGCAGCGAATAATTAATCTTTGATCTTTTATATGAACGGGCTATTTCTTTTTGAAATAGCCCGTTTTTTTATGGGAAAATAGTTACGCGTCAGGAAAAGTCAAATAGAAATCCCTTACCCTGACGGTACGACGCCTCCCAAAGCTGAATTGTGATTAGAAGTTGATATCATAACATTTTAAACTTTTCATTTGAACTCCGAACAATAACTTTACAGCATGAATGTGATTAAGCATCCCGATTTACTGAAGCATCTGGAAGATAAATTGAAAGGACCATTACCGTCCAAAGAGGCTTTAAAAATGATGTTTCCAAACATTAAGGCAATGCCTGAAACGATACCGGAAACGGTAAGGTTGAGTGCCGTAATGGTTTTGCTTTTCATTAAAAATAATGAATGGCATCTCTTGGCTATCCGCAGGACAGAAGATGGCCATGCCCACAGCGGACAGATAGGGTTTCCGGGAGGAAGGTATGAAAAAGACGATGCTGATTTGCAGGAAACGGCTTTGCGTGAAACCTATGAGGAAATTGGTATTCCGGCAGAAAAAATAAAAGTGATAGGTGCATTGAGTCCGGTATATGTTGTCGTCAGTAATTTCAATGTTTTTCCTTTTGTGGGTCTAATCGAATCTCCTGAGAATTTGGTATTGAGCGTGCACGAGGTGCAGGCAGTAATTGAAATTAAGCTGGAAGATTTATTTGCACCAGCAGCCAAAGTGCTTACTGAGGTAGTCTCTCCGGCCTTTCCTGAAATAAAAAGAAAAGTAAACTCTTATGTAGTGCAGGAAAATGTAATGATTTGGGGAGCAACCGCTATAATGATGGCAGAACTTGAATTGCTGCTATCAGGAAATACGAATAACTAACTGATCAAGAGGTCGACGTACTTTTTTCTCATTAGCCAAAAAGTCATTTTCAGCATCTCGATATCCAATAGCCAGCAAAGCAACACTGGTGTGATGAATATCCTGAAGCTTTAAAAAATTATCCATTCCTGCACAATCAAAACCTTCCATTGGTGTAGCATCAACACCCAAGAGCGCCGCTTCGGCAATGGCAAATCCAAGCGAAATATAAACCTGATTGGAGGACCAGTTTTTTATCTCTTCATCAGAACTCGTTTCTGCAAAGCGCAACATTGAATTCCTGAAGGGCTCCAGGCTTTCAGCAGTTACACTGCGTGTTTCAATAATATTCTGAAGATAGGTATCGATGTGTTGTTGCGTAAGTTTTGTGTAAGAAGCGAATAGCAGCAGGTGCGATGATTCAGTAATTTGTGGTTGATTGTAAGCAATTGGTTTTATCTGCTCACGAAGTTCCTGTGGTTCGATTACATAGAGCGTGAAAGGTTGCAAACCCATAGAAGTAGGAGCATATTGTGCAGCCTTAAGAATAGCTTCAATATTCGCTTCAGACACTTTCTGACCATTCATCCTTTTAGGTGCATACCGCCAATGCAACGCATCATTCAAACTCATAAATCAAACATTCTATTTTGGAATAACAAAGATAATGTCATTGCAGACAAAGCTGTATCAACATTAATTATTGCAGGATTTTTATTCGAGTTGCAATAAATCTTCGCCTTCAATTAAATCAAAATCAATATTATTAGATCCGGAAATACCTTCTACCGAACCTTTGATATGTGCCGCATTCAATAAGATTTTCTCTAATTGTTTCTCCCGCATTTTCCAAAGCTTCTCCATTGCATCTCGTTCCTTCTGAATTGAATTTTTCATAGACTGGAAGCCTTCACGTATTGCTTTCCATTGCTCAGAAAACTCGTTGCTGGTAAGGTACCCATAGAGCAATGACATTTTATCCGTCTTGTTATCACTGTTCTGCATTACCTGGAATACTTTTAAAATCTGCTCGCGAAGAATCAAGGCCAAGGTTCCGGCTTCTTTGTAAGAACAAATCCAGACACCATCTTTTAATCCAAACGAATGAATGTCTTTAGGTAAGGCTTGTGTAACTATCACAGCAATATCTGCCCCCTTGCTTCGCATATCGGCCTTTACTTTATCTATCCAATCGTTACTGAAGGCGTTAGTGCGTTTACTTTCATAAACAATTTTACCACACTCCTGACCAAATTGATTTCTGACAATATGGACACAATCACCACCACGAACGCCTTTCCCTATTTCTTCAATCAAATCAAAAGGAAATTTTTGCCGCAGCATTGCTTCCAATAACAACTCCTGAACTTCTCCTTGCAGCTGCATAGAACCTTGTTCTGCCTTGCGTTTCATCTCATCTGCAAGTTTGCGCTGTTGTTCCAGCTGTTGTTCTATTTCCTTTATCCTGAATTGAAATTCCTGCTCTTTAATTTTAGATTTCTCCTCCTCTTCTTTCCTGACCAACATGGATAATTCGGTCCTCGCTTCTATCAATTGCTGTTGCATTTTGATATCCATTTCCTGCTCTTTGTTTTTGAGCTCCTGCATTTTTTTTAGAAAATCCAGTTCCTTTTCACGCGCCTCTTTTAGCCTTGCTTCATTATCAATATTGGTTTGATTGAGGTGCTTAATCTGAGCCTCAAATCGCTGTTCAAATTTCAGCTCCTGTTCTTTGGCTATCTGGGCAGCCAATTCATTTCTTTGCGCATCAAGTTTCTTAGAAAATTCTTTTTCCTGTTGCTCTTTAATGATTTTAAATTCATTTTCTTTCTGCTCAAAATCTTTTTGCTTCTTCAATTGCCATTCCTGCATTTCTTTACGCAAATCCTTCTGCAATTGATTTCTCAGTGCATCAGTTGGCTCAAACTGCGTATTGCAATTAGGACATATAATAGTTGTGTTCGTCATTATTTCTCTTGTAAGTGTATTAATGAGTTTATTCCTGAAGCGCCTTCTTGTAAACGCTTAAAACCCTTTCTCTCGCAAATTTATGATCTACTATTGGTTGCGGATAATTAAATTCTTCAAATTCCGGAACCCATTTTCTGATGTACTTTAAGTCCTTATCAAACTTCTTTGTTTGCTCATAAGGATTGAATATCCTGAAATACGGAGCCGCATCGCATCCACTTCCTGCAGCCCATTGCCATCCGCCATTATTGGCTGAAAGATCAAAATCCAATAACTTCTCTGCAAAATAAGCCTCACCCCACCGCCAGTCTATCAACAAATGCTTTGTCAGAAAGCTGGCCACAATCATTCTTACTCTGTTGTGCATAAATCCTGTTTCATTCAGTTCCCGCATTCCGGCATCAACTATCGGATAGCCTGTTTCACCTTTGCACCATTTTTCAAACTCATTCACATCATTTCTCCATTCAATAAAATTATACTTTGGCTTGAATGCACTGTTTTCTACGTGAGGGAATTGCCATAAGATGCACATATAAAAATCCCTCCAGATTAATTCATTTAACCAAACCTCATTTAGTTCTGTAGCTTTTTGAACCAATTTTCGGATACTTATTGTCCCAAAACGCAAATGCACACTCAGTCGTGTAGTTCCATGCTCAAGTGCAGGAATATCGCGTGTCTGGTTATAAATTGATATTGCCTGTTCATTGATCTTAGGTAAAGAAAATTCACACCCTGTCTCCTTAAAACCAATGTCAGACAATTTTAGAATCGAACTAGATTGGCTTTTTATAAAATGATCAAAGTAGTTTTCGGAAGGATAGCTTTTTACATAAAAGGAATCCAACTTAGCCTTCCACTTTTTACTGTAAGGTGTAAAAATTGTATAGGGAGAGCCATCATCCTTTATAATTTCATCTTTTTCAAAAACAACCTGATCCTTATACGTGTGGAATGGAATTTTATAATTGTTAAACTCTTCATCAATAAGTTTATCCCGAAAAATTGCAGAAGGTTCATAATCATGATTACAATAAACGGCTTCTACTTTATATTCCCCAATAATTTGCCTAAAAATATCGATTGGTTTTCCATGAAACACTGACAAGTTACTACCCAAACGATTTAATTGACCTTGAATTTCGGTCAACGCAAAATGGATAAAATCAATGCGTCTATCCTTTTTATTCTCTAGCTTATTTAGAATATCGGTATCAAAAATAAAAACAGGCAATACGCTTTTGCTTCTTTTTAAAGCATAATATAGACCGGCATTATCCTCAAGTCTTAAATCCCTTCTAAACCAAAAAATGGCTACACTTTCTTTTTCCATTCCAAAAATATATTTCTCTAAATTCAAAAGTAGAGCTTACGATTGGAATCAAAAAAATAAAGCCTGATTAAGACAAGAAAAAACAGCCACAAATTTCTTTGTGGCTGTTCCTGATTGACTTATTAGAATTATATAAAAAATTTTGGTTATCGAATCAAAGTCAAATTACCATTGTAGCTTTCGCTCACACCGTTTACAAACGATACTCTGATTAGGTAAACATAAACGCCCATTGGCATTGCCTGACCTTTGTAGTTACCATCCCATCCGCGGCCATTCACTTTATCAGTTTCGAAAATCAATTGACCCCAACGATCAAATATTTGCATATTGAAAGTCACAGCAGATTTAGAAAGCAACTCTCTTGGCAGGAAGTAACCGTCATAATCACTACCGGAACCCGGAGTAAATGCATTTGGAATATCAAGGTAACAAGCTTTAGTTACCGTCATACTGTCTGAGCTTACACACTCCCAGTTTTGAGCTTTTACTGAATATTGACCAGCTGTACGAACCTGAATTGTTGCTGTTGTATCACCGGTGCTCCAGGTATATTTGTCAACAGCAATCGTATTGCGGTTACGTAAAGTCAATACTGTATTACCAGGGCAGAAACCAGTGTCTTCACCCAAATTAACATTAGGTATAGCTACTACATCAACTGGTGCAGTGGTTGTTACGGTAGGGCAAGCAGGATAGAAACCTTGCAAAGTTACTGTAGCTGGACCGGACTTGGTAAATGCGTGACGCACTTGCAATACATTGAAGGCAGGGTCTCCATCTCCAAAATCCCAGCTTAAACCATTAAATCCTGGTGTTGCAACCGCTTGGAAGTCTACCGCATTACCCTGACAGATTTTATTTGCACTAGCTGTCATAGATATTGAAGGAACTTTAAATACTTCAACAATTTGAGTAGCAGTATCCACACAAGCATTAACCTTAGTAGAAATTATCAACCTGATATTGTAAGTACCACGAGTGTCTGCATAATTGTGGAATGTGTTACTATCTGTGGTCGATGTTCCATCACCGAAACTCCAGGAAGAATTATAACCACTTGCAGAACTTGTTGTAGAAGTATTTGTCAAAGTCAACAACTCATTACCGCAAAGAGAATCTTTTGTTTTGTCGAAAGATGCTATCGCGTCAATTGTTTCAACACTCAGGTCAGCACGATCACTTTCACAACCATTTACCGTTTGAGAAACAAAGAAACTTACTGTGCCAGCTGTTGATGTGGAAGGGGTTGGCGTGCTTGGGTATTTAATCCCT
The DNA here is from genome assembly GCA_002482815.1 of Bacteroidetes bacterium UBA7688. Lineage (GTDB taxonomy): Bacteria > Bacteroidota > Bacteroidia > Chitinophagales > Chitinophagaceae > Rurimicrobium. Next base: position 1,426 of record DLGS01000326.1, on the reverse strand, counting down.
GCAGTTGCAGCATCATACCATTTAAGATTTACACCACCAGCGTTCAACATTTTAGCTGGGACATCTTTACAATAAATAAGATCTGTATCTAATGGCGGTAAAGGTTTTTTAGTTACAATTACCTGAATCCTTGAACGAGGTGTTTCACAGCCTGCTAAATTCTGTTGACTAACCCAATAGCTTGTTGTATCAAAATCAGTTGGTGCACCAGCGGGGAAGGTAGTACTCGGTGTTGGGGCTGTTGGGCTTGATGTACCACCACTTGCTGTTGTATACCATTTCAAAACGGCTCCCGCAGCTGTTCCTGCAGTTAATGCTGCAGGTGTAGCACCTTCACAATAACGGATTGGAGTGGCTACAGAAGGTGGTACAGAGAAACTTATTGTATCCACATAGAATACCAGTAATTGAGTATCGCAATTGGAGATACCCATTGCATTATACGTTTTAGGACCCCAAACTGTTACGATAACTGAATCACCAAACACAGCACCCAAAGGATAGGTTTTAGTACCAGTTACAGTAGGAATTGTTCCACCAGGTAAAATTAAGGTAGAAGTACCAGAAGCTGATAAATAAGAAGGAGCCGCAGATGTTGTCCAAATCCATTTGTATTGTCCACCGTTTACAACTTTCAACGGAACAGTTTTACCCGGACAAACACGGAATGTTGTATATGGAGAATAAGGAGCTCCACCTGATTCAAATTTTGGAGCAGTTTCGCCCAAAGCCGAATCCAGATCCGCTTGTTTCAGAATATAAGTATAAGCTAAAGAAGTTTTTTGACCAGGAGCCAAATTACCAAGATTAAAAACCAAACCAATAGCAATATCTGAATTTAGGACTGTAGAACCTTGAGTAAAGTAATAACCTGAGCTTGCAGTACCAGTTTGATTATATACATCACCTGGCTGACCACTAAAAGGCCAGGAGTTAAAAATACAGCATTTTGCACGGCAATCTTTTGTACCTAAACCAAGGTAAGCTTGTTTAGGATAACCTCTTCCTTCAGCTGTGACAAGGCAATTTTTTGAAATTGCGTTAGGCTGATAAATAATTTTATTATCTGTTGGAAATCCACCACCTGTCCAAGGCTGATCATTATCAGGGTCAAGTCCGCGGAAATAATAAACATTGTTTACAGTAGTAGCACCGGTATTAACTATATCAACGTAAATAACAAAATAAACCTTATCTTTTTTAACAACAGTTCTCTGTGTTATTGATAGGTTACCGTTTGTACCAGACCACACTGTTTCTTCAACAGTTGCAGATGTAGTATAGGAAATATTTGCACAGGCTGAACCAGGACAGGTACCCGCAGAAGCAGCATTACGATATCTGTAGGTTGCACTGTTATATTGCAAATCCCACCCTTCATAAGGAGAACCAGGCACGAAATAATCTCCCATATATAGAGCGCTAC
>DLGS01000409.1 GCA_002482815.1 Bacteroidetes bacterium UBA7688 | reverse complement strand
TTAGTCCCCAGAGAGGCCAGCACCTGTCCCAGTCTGGCGAAATCAGCAGTAGAAGAACTGATGGCATTTCCTTCATTGAGCACACCTCCTAAAAGAGCATAGGTAATTGCACTGCCTCCACTACTGCTTACCGTCATGGAGGAATGCGCGGGCGGATTCATTCTTTCCGGGACATTACATGTAAGTTGCGCTTTGGCACTCCCCTGAAAAAAAATTAAAAAAATTATTCCGAGACAAAAAATTTGATTAAAAAATCCCGGGAAAGGAGATTTTCGCCAGCGTTCTGAGGCAAACGCATTATTAATAATTAAAATGCCATTTAAAGAGGCCGGACTTTTCGGATTAATAAAATTCCCTTTCATGCTACTATATTTAGTTAATAAAAAAATGATGACTTTTACAATTTCATTATTTAAGAAATTATTTAATTTGTCAGTTTTAACAATGTTTACAGCTAGATTTTATTTCCATTTTTAACTAAGTTTAATTGATTAACTTTAATTTATATTATTTAAATTACGGATGATTAATTATGCTTTAACAGCCATTTATAAATCGTATTTTTTAAACTGTTTAAAAAATTATAGAATTCCGAAGAGTAATAGCCTCAAAAATTATGCCACATATTTTTTGAGGGTAAAGGGCTCGAAGGAAGAAAGTGTGTAAAACACCAGAATTTACTTTGACAGCAGGAGAGAAATTGAAGGATGGTTTTAGGATAAACCAATTACTGCCGGAGGGAAATAGAGCATTCAGATAGGCGCAAAAAAAGAAGCAACCAAAATTTGGTTGCTTCTTTAAGGAAATAATGTAGAGGTTTTTATTTGGCGGCAGCTTTTTCTTTTAAATAGTGTTTAATTTTTGTGGCATAATCAAAATATCCGGATTGCATCTTGACCCAGAATGCACTAAAAATAACAACAGCAATGCCCAGCATCAGATAAGAAAGCGAATGTTCATTATTGACATAAAAGGCTATAGCGCCTGCGAGCAGGAATACACAGAAGGTGACTAATAAATAAGGGCCACCCTGGTCAATTTTCCGGATTTTATAAGACACTTTCAAATTGGTGGTATCACCTCTCCCTTCCAGATCAACATGAGTAATGGGAAGTGTTTTAAGATCTTTTTCTGTTTCGGCGTGGGGGATAATTTTAATGCATTTGTCACTTTCGTAGATTTCAAAATCCAGGTTATGGACTTTAAACATATTCCCTAATAGAGCGGCTTTAATAGCGTCCACAGAGCTGTTGGTGGACAATCGGTAAGATCTTGCAAACAGCATAAAAAAAAGATTTAGGAAGTGAAAAAATAAATTTGTTTACAACCTAAATATACCATTAAGAAAATTTAAAAAGAAGCTTTTATCAGCTATTTTTTTAAAGTGTTGTTTTACTGATATTTATTAATAAAATTAATCATAATGAAAAAATATACTTAATGAGCAACTTGTTTGAAATAGTTTTCGTTCAATTGCTTATAATAAGGCTTCAATGTCGGCGGTACAGTATTATACTTTTCAATAAGCTCCTTATTTTCCTTCATATACTGCTTCAATTCCGGCGGTACCGGTCTGCTGATTTCATCAGGGGCTTTTGAGGTGCGCTTATCATCTTGTTCCTGCTCGCGCAAAGACTTCTCTGTCTCCATCATACGGTTCAGAATTTCCTTTTGTCGCAAATAAAATTCTCCGTCCAGTTTTCTATTCACCAGGTCCGATTCATTTTTATCCATTTTCTCCTGCAGCTCTTTTAAATCTTTGGCAATGCCATTGTTACCCTGACTGTTCAACAACTGATTCAATTGCGCCAATTGACGCCTGATAGCCGCCTGTTGCTGTGCCATCCGCACGAGCTCTTTGGCATTACCGTCATTACCGCCATTTTCATTTCCTTCACTACCCTCGCCTTTTGCTTTACCATCTTTTCCCTGTTTCCCCTCTTCACCTTCTTTAGGCTTTCCGTCTTTGCCCTTCGTCATTTGCTGGCCAAGCCCTTTCTGTTTGCTGATAATATCGCTAAGCTGCTTTCCTGCGCCGGGCTTTGGTGTTTTTCCACCGGGGTTTTTGCATTGTCCTTTACCGGGATTCTTCTGACCTTCTTTCTTCTGTTCAATTAAATTAGCAAGAATCTCATTGAGCATTAAGGCAAGATTATTAGTGTGGGTCATCACATATTGCTGACGTGTTGCAGCTTCGCCACTGCGGCGTTGCTCGAGCGATGCGATTGCACTACGCATATTTTTCTCCAGCTGATTGGTTTCTTTATTAATGGTTGCGGAGAGCTTGAACAGCTTTTTACTCAAAGAAAACAAACTGTCGCGGATAACGAAAGAATTCTGGTGTAATCCATTTTGCTTATCCATATTATCCAGGAATGACGGATTATTTGCCGGTGTTGAGCGCACTGCTTTTATAAGCTGTTCCTGGTCAAAAGAAAGCCGCATAAGATTGGTGAGAATTTGTCTTACCGCACGGATATTCATTTCAATTTCCTCGGCATCTGCTCCTCCAGCTTTCTGCCGAAGTGACTCCGCCATTTCCTCCAGATTCTTTGCAGCTTCACTCTCCGATTTGCTGGCATCTTCCTTTTTATCCTGCTCAAGCTGGTCTTCGCTCTTCTGCATTTCTTTTTGTGCCTGTTCGCCCTGCTGCTCCTGTTTGTCAAGATTTTCTTTCTTATCCATCTGCTGGCCCAGCTCTTTCATTTCCTTCATATCCTTTTTCAAGGCTTCCTGCAAAGCAGACTTCAGTTTTTCCTGTTCCTTAGCCAGTGTTTTATTATCCTTTTGTGCAGCATCGGTTTGCTGGCGAAGCTCAGTTTGTTTTTTGGCAAGATCTTCCATTTTCGCGGCCATATCTTCCATTTTAATCTGCATTTCCAATTTTTTCATCAGCTCCTGCATACGCTCCATGTCCATTGCAAAAAGTTTATTCTCTTCCTGCATCTCCTGCAATTGCTGCACCGTTTGTTCTTTGTTCAATTTCTGCATCAGTTCCTGCAGTTTCTTCATTTGCTCCTTCAATTCTTTATTCAGCAAATTATCCATTTGCTCTTTCAGGGCTTCCTGCTTGTCTTTCAGGTCTTCGCTCAGATTCTTTTGATCGGTTTGCTTGGTTTGCTCCTCAAATCTTTTTTTGATTTGCTCCAGATTGTTTTTCATTTTCTCCTGAAGTTTGGCCAGATCCTGCAGCGATTGTTTTTGCTGCCAATCCATCTGGTCGCTTTGCAGCATTTTGTTTTGCAAGGATTTCATTTCATCCTGCAATTGCTCATTTTGTTTGGCACTGTTGCTCAGACCAGAATTAATTTGCTGGGCACTTTTGTTGATGGCAGAATCAATTTGCTTTTCATTAAATGCTTTAAAGCTCATCATTTCGCTGCGCGAAAACTTGCTGCCGTGCACAGCGTCATTATCCCAGGCTTCCACGAAATAATTGAGCTGCTCGCCAGGCTTTAATGCCACCGAGGCTACATCAAAATAATATTGAAATGAAGAAACCGTTCCGCCCGAAACTTTGATTGGAAAGGATTTCGAGCCTGTCAGTCGATTATTTCCATCAAGTATCTGATAATGAAAAAGTACTCTTGTGATACCGTAATCATCACCGGCAGTTCCGTTTAATACAACCTGGGTGCCGCTAATTGTATCCTTAAATTCCTGCACCTGCAAAACGGGAAACTGATCCTGAATTACCTGTACTTTATATTTAAACCGCTCAACAACTTTACTCTCTTTATTCTGCAAAATAATGGTGTAAGTGGTATCGTTCAAAAACCTGTATTGGAATCCATATTTACCCTCGTCCTGTTTAAGAGGCGATGAATTTCCCTCTCCCATTTGTAAGGCAGCAATATCTGCATGTTCCGTTGCCAATACCCACGAAACACTTGTACCGGCAGGCAACACCATATCACTTACCCCGTTTTTAGTTTCATTTTTTCGACCGGTATAGGCAGGATAATTCAATTGAACCTTCAATCCCGTAAGCAAAGGGCGTTGCAAGACTTTTATCTGATATTTTTCAGAGTAAAATGAAGCAGCGTAAAATCGAAAATCAATATCCTTTGTACAATTTCTGAAGGTATACTCAAAAGAATGGTTTGGTCCGGCCACCATTGGAATTTCTTCACCATCCACGACAATCAAAACATTCGCAGGAAGAGTATTCCCGCTCATCGACACTTTGAGCACATAATCTGCATTCCGTACTACAGTAAGTGGCAATGAGGTGA
>DLGS01000214.1 GCA_002482815.1 Bacteroidetes bacterium UBA7688 | reverse complement strand
TCCTTGTAAGAGGCATCTCCATTTTCATCCAGGCCTGCCATTTTCTTATAGTTTACAGCGGAATCCAATTGCGTCTGGGTGCGGTAATTGTCCAGCATTTTATAATACTTTTCTGCCTTTTGCTCCAGGGCAACTATTTTCTGGTAACGTTCCTCAATATCTTTCTTATCCTTAAGTAGTTTATCTTTTTTAGCTGTTGTGCTTTGTCCTTTTGATGATTTGGATGCAGTCTTTTCGGCCATCCCGGTTAATTTAGCTGTATCCTCAATATCCGGAATGGAAGCTGCAATTTTACCGGCGTCACCATTATTCTCTTTGATCACTTTTGGATCCACATCATATTCCTTTGCCATTTTATTGAGCATACTTTCTTTCTGTGATTCCAGGTTTTTGGCATAGGTTCCATAAACACTTTCCAGTCCTTTGCCTTTCGAAACGGTTTCGTTCAGCTTGGATTTATAACCATTGATCGTGCTTTGTAATTTCGATTTGGCTGACTCAACATCGTAGTGAACGCGGAAGTAACTGGCCTTTGCTTTACGGTTGGCGTCCTGTGTGGTATAAAAACCTTCTATAGAAAAAGGCATTCCTCTTACCTCTACATCTACTCCACCCAGGAATTCGGTATAGTTCTGCTCAATTTCAGATTGAGGATCCTGTGCCGAGCCACGATAAGTATTCAGTTCAAAGATTCCTTTCAGTTTATCTTCCCTGTCAGTTTTGGAATTTAAACCTTTTAGTTGCGAGCCTACACTTTTGAAGCCGTCCAGTTCATTATTCACCAGGGAAGATGCATTGCTGCTGATTTTCTTCGATTCGTTTGCCGCGCGCTCATTGAGTTCATCCACTGAGGCCATTTCGTATCGACCGAGTAAGAAGCCTTTATAATAAGCTTCGCTATAGGTCTTTCCGTTTTGTTTAATTGGGCGCAAATCCAGGCCTTTGATATTACGGAGCTGACGCTTCATTTTCGTCTCAGCTGCTTTTATCTGGGCATCATTTGTCGCAGTTTGCTTTTTGCCGGATTTAGAAACTTTTGAGGAAACTGCTTTTTTAGGCAGGACAACCGCAGCATTCATTTTGTCACGAAGGGCCGAAGATTGAGATAAAGCAGTATCGGCAAACTGATCAATTGTCTGCTGATACAAAATCCTGTTCTTTTCTTTGGCGGAAAGCAATGTGATCTGCGTTTTGTACATCCCTGCAGGCACCATTTTGAACCGTGAAATGACCTCAAAGAAATCAGCATGCATTTTATGCCTGCTCAGTGCTTTTTCAAAAGGCAGGTCCATAAAGCCAGCGCCAGTTTTGACTTTTACATCTTCAAATAATAAATCATACAATTCTACACTGTCCGAACTTGTTTTATAATAGAAACTATTAATTCGGATGGAAAGTGTAGTGTCTAAGCTTGTTTGATAGGAAATGCGTTGAGAAAACTTTTGGTCCTTTAATGAAACCGGAAAATCAGCAGTCAGTCTTGTTGAATCTGTAAATGCCTTTCCCGCAAATGATATTGCAGAAACAAAACATAGCATAAGGATGGCTAGCCTGGGCATTTAAAGTGACGGTTTAGGTTCAGATAAATGCCTGGTTTAACATTTATTTTAACAAAGGTTTAGAATAATTTTCACAAAACAAAACTCTAATAATTTGAAAAATACAATTGATATATCTTAATAATATAATTAAAGGGTTTTAAACAGTTTATAGTTCACGAACGGTCGTTTTTTTCCAGGAACGGTAAAATTTGATGACACTTTATGAATTTTAGACTAAAATCGTTAACCAGTAAATAACAAAATTCAAGTGATGTATAATCCATTTATCAATGATAATTCTAAGGTTTTTGTCATCAAAATCCCTGAAATAATTTAAAGTCATCGATAAAATAGTTCGACAAATTTCTTGCTTGTACTACATCCTGAAGGACAATCATTTATTTGGTTGTCCTTTTTTGTTGTTTGCTTTGAATGGTAGAATCAGGATTTCTTCTGCACGACTGTAAACAAACATCAAATACGCTTTGTTTAGTGTTTTGAAAATTGGCATTACCGGATTAAAAATCCGATTTTATCTATACTTCAGGATGCCCTGCGGAACATCCCAAACAGCGGAATTTATAATTATCATCAGGAGTAAGTTAGCTATTACCAACCTTTACCGGCTTTAGTAACGATAACATTTTTTCAATCAAAGTTTAGTATAGATGGCAAATAAACAGAACAACCAGGAAGTAGTTTATAAAATTGCCTTAGACGCAACTGACTTCAATAATTCAATCAACGAAGCCGGGAATAAACTCAAGGACATGGGAGAAACCCCGATCAGTTCCAATTCAGTAAAGACAATCAGGCAGCAACTCAAGGAAGCGAACAACGAAGCTCAGAAAATTGGACAGACCCTGGAACCAATAATCAACCTGAAAATAAACCAAGGAAATTTCCACTATTTTAGGCCATAATGTAAATATTACTAAAACAATTAAATACGTTTGATTACCCGTCTAAAACAAACGGCATATTTTTTATGAAAAAGTTCTTAATGTTTCTGGCATTTGCTTTTTGCATAACCAGTGCTAATGCTCAATTCACTTCAGTGAAGGTTACAAATTCCTCCGGTGTAGCGAATCTATATGTTAGATTCCATGGTAGCGATAATCCTTTAACGCCTTGTGCGAAAATTGATGATGTGGCACCTACCGGTCCATTATTACCATCTACATCTGTGACGTACACTATCCCAAGCGTTACATGGACTCCCGGAACCCCACTTAATTTTAATGCAATTGGTTTTGATTTGATTGGTGGGGGCCCTACAGTAAATGGTCCATGGTTTGGATTTTGTCCAAAACCTTCAGGAATGTTTCCATATGTTTTCGCAAACGGATATACAATCAATTTGACGTTAACACCAATGGGAGGTCTAATTGATATAGTGCTTTAAAAAACAACCAATAAACGATTGCTCTAAAAAGACTCACCTAAACAGGTGGGTCTTTTTCGTTTAGGGCAATATTTAAAATGGACTATAGGAAACCGGGATTATCATTAACCGTGCGAGTAAATTACTTCACGGCCAGGATTATAATGGTTGCAAATCTGAAAATCTGTGCGGAATTGAAAGAATTGTTTCTAAATAAAAAAAGGCTTACAAGAACGAATCTTGTAAGCCATTGATTTTGAAGCTCTCCCTTCAGGACTTGAACCTGAGACCCTCTGATTAACAGTCAGATGCTCTAACC
>DLGS01000148.1:21894-25793 GCA_002482815.1 Bacteroidetes bacterium UBA7688 | reverse complement strand
GTCTCCATATCCCAGGTAGGCCGGACCAGTGGTCCAGGATGCATCACTGAACAGAGAATCTTTCCAGGTGGCCGCCGGAGCCGCAGCACCGGTGAAATACTTCCACGAAGAAGCAAATGGCGAAATTGTAGTAGCCTGCGCAAAAACTTTGGCAGCAGGCAATGTAGCCATCAGTAACATCAGGCTTAGTAAAAATTTTTTCATGAATACTTTTTATTTCAGCTGCGAAACTAGACCTGCAGTGTTATGGCATTATTACCGCAATGTGTCCTTGTATTATCAAATTACCAACTAATTGTAAACACTTTTTTATGCTGCAACAATGATGTCTTTTTGCACAAATAATTTTTACAAATGAAAGGAAGGATCGTGGTTGGTTTATTCATCGGCCTGCTGATTGCCGGCAGTTCGTTTACCAATAACAGTGTACAATATAATGAAGCAGTGGCCCGCTATTATGATGATGGCCTGGACAGCCTGCTCTTACAACTGAAGATTTTCAAAAAAGCTGCTCTGCAAAAAAAAGGTACCCCTGCCTTGAAAAATCATTTTTTCCTTTGCCGCAACCAGTATAAAAAAGTGAGCTTCTTTATAGAGCAGTTCGACACCCGCGGGGCACGCTTACTGAACGGCCCCGACTTATTGCGCATCGAAGATGACACCCAGAATGACACCACATTCCCACATGGCTTTCAACATATAGAAGCGATACTCTTCGAAGCGGGATTCAGTCAGCAGGAACTTCAGCAGGAGATCGGTATACAAATAGACAATGTTGAAAAGCTGCGCTATGCCCCCGACCATCAGTTTTATTTCCGCAACGACAAAGTGTGGGAAGCACTGCGCTCCGGCACTTACAGGATTATATCGATGGGCATCACCGGCTTTGATGTATCCCTGTCTTTGCACGCGCTGCCGGAAACAAAATTCCAGCTCTCTGCTATCCGGAACATCATTAGCTTATATAAAGACGATATCGAAAACAAAGACACTACCCTGTATAATGACGCCATCCGCGCCTGCAATAAAGCTATTCTGGCTATCCCGGCAGGAGCGGACTTCAACCGCTTCGACCGGCTCAGCTTTATCAAAAACCAGCTCAATCCTTTATCGGAATGCCTGGCCAGGATTGCTATTGCACTCGGCTATGTGAATGTAGCGCAGCGCTCACCGCTAAACCCAATGGCCGAACATCTGTTTGCAGCGGATATATTCAATATTGATTTCTTCTCGCCCAACGAACGCTACCGGATGACACCTGAACGCATCGCCCTGGGCAAAGCCCTGTTTTACGACACCAAACTTTCGGTCAACAACAGCCGCAGTTGTGCCTCCTGCCACAAACCCGAACTGGCCTTCAGCGACGGACTCAATAAAAACATGCACATCGACGGCAGCAGCCCATTATTGCGCAACACCCCTACCCTGCTCAACGCTGTTTTTCAGACCCGGCAATTTTACGACTCGCGGGCCCTGGTGCTGGAAACCCAACTGGACGCCGTGGTACACAGCAAAGAAGAAATGGGCGGTTCTTTGCAGGAGGCCATCCCGGTACTGGCAAAGGATGAGCAATACAATACCGCTTTTGCCGTGGCCTACAAAAATGACAAGGAACCGATCAGTCAATATACCATTGCCAATGCCATCGCCTCTTATATCCGCACACTGGTGAGTTTCAATTCCCGCTTCGACCGCTATGTGCGGGGGCAAAGCAGCGATTATACCGCAGCCGAAAAAAACGGCTTCAACCTCTTTATGGGAAAAGGCAAATGTGGCACATGTCATTATGCGCCGATGTTTAACGGCCTTGTGCCGCCCCTGTATGAAGAAACAGAATCAGAGATATTGGCTGTGCCTGCAGACAAATCAGCGAAACCAAAACCGGACGAAGACCAGGGCAAATTCCTGCACACCAAAGTACCGCTGCACCAATATGCGTTTAAAACACCCACCCTGCGGAACATTGCACTGACGGCACCTTACATGCACAATGGTGTGTTTACCACACTGGAAGAAGTGGTTGATTTCTACGATCAGGGCGGAGGCGCGGGCAGAGGCATCCATCTCGACACCCAGACTTTACCTGCAGATTCCCTGCACCTGAGTGCAACAGAGAAAAAAGAATTGATTGTTTTTTTGAGGTCGTTGAATGAGGGGCAGTAATCAGGAGACAGGGGACAGGGGACAGGGATCAGGGGGCAGGGATCAGGCTTGCGCGGTATATGGGAAAACTGATTCAGACCCAATAAAAAACGCAAAAACTGAACGTTCAAAGTTTATCCGGCTAACCTTTCAAATCTTATCCATTTAAACAACAAAAAAGCGGGACAGCGTATTGTCCCCTTTTTTTGTTGGGATAATTGACATATGCAGTAAACTAATATTCCCGAACTGCTTGTTGATTTAAAAACCATCCAGGAACTGAAACAGACAATTCTCAATAATGTTAAATCAAATTTTTAAATATGATTAATTTCTTTATTTTAATTATTAAATTAAATAATAAAAAATAAAACAACTTTTTTTATATTAATTAATATTTTTCAGAAATATAACTCTACCTTCGGCATTAATCATATGCATTTCATTGACTTAGGATTTTTTAATATCTATTTTTCCTTACCAAACAAGAGGTCTTATGAAATTCATTCTCCACAAAAAATATATGTATGCCCTATCTTATTGAATATCTCGCAGCTTTAACCATGGGTGACAGGCTTAGTGTCATAGAAAAAACGATCAGCTCTCCCGGTGAATATTATTCCGAAACAGTTGAAGCATTGATGAAAACTGCAAAAAATGCCAAAATAGTTGCACTAGGCTGTGACGCAGAAAATAGCGCTTCAGTGCATACGGAAGGATAATCGGCACAATGTTTCCTTCTTTAAATAAGATTATAGAAAAATTAAAAAATACTTATGACTAAAAAATACACTAAACTTCTGCTTTTAGCGCTCCTTGGAGGCTTTGATTCTTTTTCCCAAACGATCGACAATATCCCCATAGGGGCCATTATTGCAGCAGGCCCCTCAGGACTGACACTAAGAGACGGAACGGTACTTCGTGCCGAAGTGAGCAGCCTTGGCACAGCCTCACCTCCCTACACCGACCATGGGATCTATAATCAATACGAATTCGGTGGAATATATAATGGCTTTAATGATGGCGCCCTGACCCCCACCGGCCCCGATGGCGATGCCTTAAGCGGCTATTCCGGCGACAAAGATCCATTAAATTTTACGCGTATCAATGCCACACCAAGAGGTGATATTGACAGAGGAGAAATCAGCGATTTTGGCAATGCTATCGGGTTTCATATCTGGGCCGACCGGCCAATTCTTGCAAAAGAATTATTACTGATCGATTGCGATGGAGCTTCTGCAGTAGCCAACCAGGAATGGTTTACCATCTTTGGGTACAATGGCACCGCTGCTGTCAATCCGACGGTGACGCTGAACGGAACCACGGAACTGGTGCATGGTATAGAAACGGTAAATGCCAACTGGCACACGCTTGTAGATGCAGAAATAACAGGTGCCGTTCCATCCTTCACCACAAAGAGAATTGCAAAAAATGTAACCACAGCCACACCTGTGCTCAACGACCCTGACGATCTGGCCAACCAGGCCCTGTTCGATTTTGGCACCAATAAAGTTGACCATTTATTTATCCTCTGGGGCATCAGAAATGATCTGGCTGCTGGTGGTCACGCACTTTCAGGCGCCCAGAATTCAGGTGTCTCTCCTTTGGTATTCAGTTTTGACTTTGATTACGGTGATGCACCAAACACCTATGGTACCAATAAAGCATCAAATGGACCTGTGCATGTCATACCAGCCGTTCCTCTGCTCACTTTAGGCGCTACCGTTACTACCGAAAACAATGGTATCCCCGGCCTG
>DLGS01000148.1:0-21870 GCA_002482815.1 Bacteroidetes bacterium UBA7688 | reverse complement strand
AACGGCGATACAGACGACGGTATTACTACTGTCGATTCTATCCACAGAAGGCTCGCCTTCCCGACTGATACCATTGCAAGCTATTCATTGGTGGTAAACTATTCCAACACTTCCTTAAGCAATGCAAATTATGCAGCCTGGATTGATTGGAATAACAACGGCAGCTTCCAGGCTTCTGAAGGGGTGATTGCCACTTCTCTGGCAGCCTCCACATCAGGAACAGTGACCTTTACCTGGACCGGCGCTTTCCTTACCAACCATATTGCTACAGACCATACCTATGCCAGGATAAGGGTTACGACCGAAGCCATCACCACGGCAAACGACAAAAACGCTCCATTCCAGGATGGCGAAGTAGAAGATTATCTCATTCCTTTTGCAGACGTGTCTACTCCACTGCCGATCAGACTAATCTCCTTTAATGCCCTCACAGAAAAAGCTAAAGTGAATCTGAACTGGGAAGTAGCTGATCAACAGAATGTCGACTATTACGAAGTGCAAAAAAGCGCCAACGGAATTGATTTTGCAGCAGCGGGCAGCGTGAAGGCCGCTGAAGGCAAAAAACTGTATTCCCTGTCAGACAACAACCCCTCAGCAGGACTCAACTATTATAAACTGAAAAGTGTTGACCGGGATGGCAAATACCAGTACTCCGGTAATTTACTCCGCATTGATTTCAGCATGGGCAATAAACAAATCAATATCTACCCGAACCCTGCAAAGAAGAGCATTACCGTGAGCAACGGGCATTCCGGCCCTCTCAACCTGGTGGTGTATAATTCAAGAGGACAAGAGGTACTGCGAAAAGCCTTGCTGACCGAGAATACGGGGATTGATATCAGCGGACTAAAAACCGGCAACTACTATTTCAAAGTGTATGAGGGCAAAGAAATAATCAGCAGCGAGACCATTGAAATTCTGCAATAAGCGTAGCTTGCTGCCGCATCAAACAGTATTGAAAGTCACTGATTCATTCTAACGAACACTCCCCCCTTATCAGAAATGGTAAGCGGGGTTTTGTTCTTTTAGGAAAGCTGAACCTCATAAAAAAAATGATTGCTTTCCTGAGGTCGTTGAATGAAGTGCAGTAAGGATTATTCAAAGCTAAAATTTATACCCTTATCGATTTGCTTTGAACAAGCTTTTACGCTATCTGACAGCGCGAACATTTTTTACACTAAGGTTATCGGTAAATAAATATAAACTTCTGATATCACGAGCCATTTTACCGTTCTTGAAAAGCAACTGCTCAAGGCAGGCGCCATCCTGAAACCATAAAAAATGCATATCAGAATGGCTTACCCCTAATCCCTGAAGGCATTCATTCCTTCAGGAATTTTTCAGGAGAAAGCACAAATGAAGAGAATAAGTATGGGAAGATTTCCATTGCAATCTTTTTCCTGAAGATTTATCATAAGGGCAATTCAGGAGTGTAAGGCAATTCACATTCAATAAAAAAAGAGCACATTGAGGGTGTTCAATGTGCTCTTTTAGAATTATTGCATTTTTCTTATTCTACTACTGAAAGACGTTCAGTTATTTTCACTCCGTTTAAAACAACCTGAACGTTGTATATACCAGGTGAAAGGTTTTTGGTATTTAGCGTGATCATATTAGACCCATTACTCACCAAAGCATTGGTATTTAAAATGAGCTTACCTGTAATATCTGTAACACTTACCATAGCGTTACCATCTTCTTTACTCACGATATTGAGTGTAGCGTCTGCTGTAGTGGGATTTGGCGAAATAACAACTGACAGATTATTCTGTGACATTTCCTTTAAACCGGAAGTTGTTTTTTTGAGAGCAAATGGAATTACATCAATGTTATTAATACAAACATCCATACATTTTTCGCACAATAGCTGGTTACGATCTTTTTCGCGTACGCAAATAGTATAGGAACCAATAGAACCGTAGATATGTGAGGTAACAGAAGTTTGCCAACCACTGCCATCTCCATAGTTTACTTCAAAAAAGGATCCCGGAACTGCACTATTTAAGGTCAGGTCAACAACATTTCTGCTGTTTAAATTCCTGCATATGGTAAGATCTATGGAACATTCTTTCTCAATCACAAATGAGTCAACAAGCACTCCACCATCGTTATAAACAGTAGTACCAGTACCTTTAGCTCGTAAAGTACATATACCGGAAATAGATGGAGGTGTTGTAAATGCCATTGATGTTTGTGACCAGATACCGACATCTGCCGATGTTTTATTAATATTATCTGTAAACAGTACAGTGGATACCGCATCTACAATTTCAACAATTGCATTTGCAGTCCCACCTCCGGCAAAACCCGAATGTATACTGCTGTAGTAGGTAATTGTATAATTGGATGACGGAGTTAATGCAATTCCACTTTGCTGTATCGCACCAGTTTTATTAAGATCGATGTGATTAATACCACCCCCGGGAGCTGGTGGACAACCCATTCCACCATGTGCCTGATGATGCCAGTCAATATATGGTCCAACAGGTACTGCCCAATTGGGCATTGCAGAAGGTGTTGTGGCAATTGGAATAAAAGATCCGAATGGTGGTAGTGTGGGAGCAATAGTCCTGGCCTGTTCAAAGCTTGCATTTAAAACGAGGTTTTGGGATTTTGCAGAAAATTCTGCAAGAAGTAAAGCGGAGGAAAGTAAAATCACTTTTTTAAATACCTGTGCTTTTTTGAAAATAACTTTCCCGTTTGAGAGCATTGTTTTGCATTTTGTGTTTTTCATAAAATAAATTTTTATTGTGAGACACAAACATAGCATTGCAATGAAGTTCATTACAAAAGCACTTAACGAACGGTAGAAAGCGCTTAATTAACGGCAAATTAAAGCTTCTTTTTAAAATTATCTTCGATAAAAACCATTGCGTTGACACCAATGACATTACCATTAACATCTTCTAATTCTTTAATTTCCAACCTTACATTTATCTGATAAATTGTTCCAAGATATTGCAGCCGTTTACGGATATTTTCAAGACTGAAAGATTGGTGTTTCCTGTCTTTAAATTCTTCAGAAAATTTGAACCCCAATCCATTATCCTGCACCTGAATCAATAAATACGGACCTTTTTTTTCAACTGTAATTTTTATAAAACTATCCATTGAATTTCTGGGTAATATTCCATATTTCACAGCGTTTTCCACCAAAGGCTGAACAAGCAGGGGTGGCACCATAATATCTTCCAAATCCAACTCTTTTTCTATTTCGATGCTAAAATTCATCTTATCCTTAAACCTTAATTTTTCAAGTTCAAGATAATTGCCTACCAAATCCATTTCCTTCTGAAGTGTGATCAGTTCATTAGACACATTGTGCATATTCTGCCTGATGAGATTGGAAAGAATTTTCATGTACCGGTTTGACGCTACCCTATCATTATTATTAATCAGTTTCTGAACACTGTTAAGCGTATTGAAAATGAAGTGTGGGTTTATCAGCGCATTCAGGGATTTAAATTCTGATTTAAGAATCTGCATTTCCCTTGTATGTCGGATTTCTTTCCTGCGCAATAAGGTAAGAAAAAAAATAAATAAAATACCGACAACTCCAATTATACTGAGTGATATAAACCAGCTGGTTTTCCAGAAGGCTTGCTCAATAACAAATCGGATAACTTGAATTTTACTATAATCGCTACTTGACGTTTTTGCTCTGACAGCAAAAGTGTAACGACCTGCCGGGAGATTGTAGATATTGATTTCTTTATTTTGAACAGTGTTCCATTCATACTCATCTCCTTTACTGACAGCATACTCATAAATAATGTTTTTACTCGAGTATGAAATTGCATCGAAATAAATATTAATCAGTCTCGATTCCTTATAATTCATCGTTATCAAGGAATCTATTGCATAAGATTTTACAGAAGTTTCGAGCGAAGAAATTATTACTCTCGGTGCACTATTTTTGTTCAGTAATTCTCTCAGACTTTTCCTTACAATGGAAGAACCTTTAAAAAAGTAACTTCTACCCGAATTACTAAACATAAAATCCAAATTATCCGGTATGAAAGGGTCTTCATGTAATGAGCACCAAAATATTTTTTGCTTTTCATTGAATGAAATAATTCGGCTATAACCATTTGTTGTAATCAATAAATGATTTGCATCTAATGAATAAATATTTTCCCAAATGCATTTATTGTTGCCAATGGTATCAAACCTTATCCTACTGCTAAAATCAGTGCAAACAATCAGCTGGTTTTCATAAGTAATGCCAAGCAGAAAATCTCCATTTATCTTTATCTTTTTAAAAAAATGGGATCCAAACTGTTTTTGAAAAACACTATTCCCATTTAATACTTTAAAAACGCCTGCAACAGTTGAATACCATACATCTCCATTCCGATCACAATCCATTCCGGATATTATTTCAGTATTTTCTGTTCTTTTACAAATCAATGAATTATTCGAAATTGTGGGTAAAGAAAGAATCTCCTCTTTCGAAATCATAAAAATTTCATTTATGGCTTTTATTATGAAATTTCCCTTAGAAAAAAAGATTCCTTTCACCTGATCAATTGAGCACTTAAATTTAGTAATCTCTCTTTTTTGTGATTTGAAATTTTTGATAATAATGATGTAGTGCGGAATAAAAATATAAGCGTTGTTGGTATCAATATACAAACCGTTATTAATGTACTCGTATTTTTGAGAACTGTATTTCTGATAGTCAAACAATAGCGCGGTGTTGCCGGATTGATCAGTACAATATAGATTCCTGTCCTCTGAAAAATAAAATATATTTTCTCCTTCTGTTCTTCCATAAACGACACGACGCTTATTTAAAATCTTAATATTGCTGTTGGCAAGAAAATTTTTTGTAAGTAAAAAAACGCCATTATCCAACGTTGAAATCCAATAATTACTGTCTATATCGTTAGCGATGGATGATACACGTTCCTCAGCCAGCAACTGCCTTTTTCCATTGACAAAAAAACCTGAAGATGAACCAATAAAGCTATACCTGGAATCACAGTAAATTCTGTAAAATCCTGAAGCTTCTGTATGATACAACTCTTCCGGAAGCTCAGCTACCTTCTTAGTTCCGTCTGATATTTCCTTAGCTTGAATAAAATATTCTCTCCCCTTAAACCGGTGATAACGGATTCGTTCATGCTCCCTCACAGATTGTGGTTTACCACTGGTATCAATTAAAACTGACCTGTCCTCCATTAAGACCTCATATAAATTACTACCTGCTTTTTTAATTTGCTTCAACCTAAAACCGCTCCATTTATCAGGAAAATTTTTCAGGGAGTACTGTTGTACCCGCTCATTTTTTATATTTAAAAAATGAGCTCTGTCGCTGAAATATATAGTAATACTGCTATCCTTTTCTATATTGATATATTCAGTCCGAACCCTTTTGCCAGGCAGGTTTAGAAATGATTTATTGGTAGCGTTATAAAATTTACCTTTAAAAAAGTAGCATAGTTTACCGTTATACGTCCCAAACCAAATTCGTCCCAGATAATCCTCAATAGCATAATACACCTCATTGTCTGTTAACCCATCGGATGTAGAAAAATTTTCGAAAGAAATACCATTATAGCGTGCGACTCCTTTATTGGTACAAAACCATAAATATCCTTGCCTGTCCCTTAAAATATCGTAAACACAATTGCTGGGTAATCCATTTTCTGTATTGAAATGGATCATCTGATAATTTTTTGCTTTTACAGAGCAGGAAAGAAAAAGCAGCGCTAATAATTTCAGACATTTTTTCATTTCTTTCAGGATTGCTCTTTAAGATACAGGATAAACTCATGAAATCTTCGCCTGCTGACCGGGAGCTGTTCCCCGCTTTTCAACACTACAATTTGTTTATCATTAATTACTTTTTCCACTTGTGCAGCATTAACAATATAGGATTTATGAATCCTGTAGAAATTGAGCGGAAACAGTAAATCCTCATAATAAGAAACAGGCGTACAAACAACCATACTCTGGATTTCAAAACCCTCCGTTGTGTAGACAAATTTAGAATATGGTCCCATCGCTTCGATAAAATGAAGTTGCTCTAAGGGAACAATTTCCAAACGGTTGTTTTCTTTCAGACAAATGTTTTTAATTGATTTTTTTCCTGAAATCTGATCAGAAATATCTTCATAAGTTTTCCTGGAAATGTAATTCTGCTTTAGTTGAAGCCTGTTTTTTATCTTATGCAATGCCAGTTGGAGCTCATCAATGGCAACAGGCTTTAGTATGTAATCAATTGCATTTAGCTTCAATGCCTTCATGGCATACTGATCATATGCTGTAACAAAAACTATTTCAAAATTTACCGGACCAATTCGGGTCAGGAAATCAAAAGCACTTTCAACATGCATATTAATATCAAGGAACAAAATGTCTGGTGTGAGCTCTTTGATTAAAGCTTCTGCATCCTTTGTCGAATAAGCTATACCAACAACTTCAATATCATTATCAGTAAATCCTTCAATTAATTCTTTTAGGTTATCACATGCATCAACTTCGTCATCAACGAGCAATGCCTTAATTTTATTCATACGGTTTCTGTAATACAAATACGGGTTAATGTAATACTCAAAGATAGAATACAAATGAAAAAGTAACCCGCATTTTCCCAACAAGGTTATAGCACCCTCCGTTACCGGCTATGGTAAGCAGGGTTTTGTTTTTTTAAAGAAGCGTCTCTACAACAAGTTTTTATTTGTAGGAGGTGATATCCTTCGATAACGCTCAAACGGCAGAGCAACTATCATCAAAAAACAGGACGTCGGGATTATGATAGACTGCTCTTGGCATCAACAGTCGCTGCTTTTGATCTGTACTGATTCCAATACCTTTCTGGTATATTTGGTATGAAATGTCCGATCCGAAAAAATAAGTTAGCGTATTGATGAGACTGGCACGGTTTTTGTTGAGGTATAGTATACTTACGCTCAACTATTCATAATGGCAATTAATATATATCCAAAACTATTCAGCATATTCATTATTTTGTCTATCGCCTTATTCATTTATTTAATGGTGGGAGCCATTCGTGAGTCCAAAGATCAACCCATCAATTGTGATTTAATTGGTTGCAATTATTAATGCCTTGGCGTATAAATTTTTATTGCTGTTCCAAAAAAATACAAAGCACTTCGTATGAAGTGCTTTTTTTTCAGATAAAACCATGCTTGTTTGTTTCCTCCATCAGATGATCCAATAACAACAAACACTGCGTTAGAATAGTGAGGTTCTCATTTTACTATTCGTATGCTTGATACACAGAAAAAAAGCAGCCTTCCTACTGCTTTTATATTTCAAATTGCTAAAACAAAGTACCCGGCGGCAACGCTATCCTATCCTGCACCTGCGGTACATTGCAACATTTGATTGGCTTTCCAAACATCATTATGAAAAAAGCCCGGCCAAATGGCCGGGCTTTTTTTAAATAAACTGCTTTGAACACTATTTCACAACGGATAATTTTTGTGTTGTTACTTTATTGCCGATCATCATCTTTACCTGGTAAAGACCAGATGCCAGGTTTTCGGTGTTGATGGTAAGGGTTTGGCTTCCCTCATTCATCGTGCCGTTGAAAATATCTGCAACTTTTTTACCGGTCATATCAATAACCTGAACTGAAACATTTTCCTGTTTTGACATGCCAATTTTCAACTCTGTTTTGGAAGAGGCAGGATTTGGGTAGATACTGATTTGATTATCGCCCTTACTGCTAATAAAATCATTACCATCAGTTTTTTTGGCAAAAGGCACAATGATTTGTGTAGCACCGACACAAATGTCCATACATGTTTTACAGGTTGTTCCAGGATGACCGAAAGTCTCCGTTACACATACTTTATATATACCTGCTGTAGGATAAAAACACGAAATAGGGCCACTTGAAGTTGTGCCATTTCCAAAATCATAAAGATAGGTAGACCCAGGATGCCACGATGTTACAAAAATATCACCACGTACTGTAGGTGGTGTAAATGGAATCAGGCTAGGTGAATAAGTAGCAACAAATTTAAATTCTAAATCACAGGAAGCCGGAAATGCACCTGTATTATCTCTTGTTACAACATCATCTGCAACACAAATATCCATACAAGTTTGACATTCTTCACCGTTAATTCTTTCGGCCTTTAAGCAAACTGTATAATTACCAGGAGAATAATTACTACTGATTGGAGACCCTGTAATATTACCATTTCCATAATCATAGGTGTAGGTTGCATCCGGAATAAAGTTGTGAGCAAGAATATCACCATAATGTAGTTTAGGAGTAAATGGAGGAGGATCAGGTGTAAAATATGACATAGTGAAATCAAAAGATGCGTCGCAAGGAACGGCCGTTAGCGGGTCAGAATCCTCCGGGCAATCACATCCATTTTGAATTGCAGCTCCAGGTACTCCAAATGGTACGTAATCAGAGGTCTCAAATCTGGTCCATCCACTAGAGGTCAATACGTCCCAATCTGTTCCAACAAATGGATTTCCGTTTGTTTTAGGAATATATCCCGGAGCAGTTTTATCTGTAACTATAAAAAAATCATAACAACCAGGCAGTGTTATTGTTCCAATTAAGGATGAGATGTCATATTCGCAAGTGTAGGGACTACAGCTAGTGCTCGGAAATGGTCCAACAAAAATAGATGACCCTAGCGGTTTTACATATGCAAATGTATTAGAGCCGCTTACCCATGTTAACCAATCAGAGTAGTATTCATAAGTTGCTTTTAGTGTTAGTCTGTTGGTTTGTGCATTATAGGAAATACAACCTGATGTGCCCTCACCGAATCCATCATCAGCATAGCTGAAAATTGTTGTAAACACTAACAGAACGGATAAAAGATATTTTTTCATAAAATTATTTGGTTTTAGTTTAAAAATTATTTTGTTTACTTTTTAATTTTAATATTTTAAGGAGGGCTTTTATTAATTGTATTTATTTAAAATATGAATGTTGCGAAAAGGCAAAAACTCACAGCACATGAATTGCTGCACATCACAAAATGACATGATAGATTGACAAGAATATGTGCAGTTTCATTATTTATAATTACAAGTGGAAACTCCCGATAAGATGCTGACGATAGTCATATCGTGCCAATTGGCTGCCCCGGTTTTACTAAAAGTGAAAGCACAAAGCGTTGATATTTCTTTCATGTAAGGTTCTGTTTGGTTTATAGTGTTTAAACATATTCAGAAAGCGCTTCAGTTTCAAACAACTGGTAAAAAATCGTGGAAATTTCCACGGTTTACTTGCATTATCGGTAAGTATATTTTTCAATTAGTATTATCCTGCACCTGTGGCACATTGCTGTCCTCCGTACGGGAGGTGATGAGCTTGGAGATTTGATTTGACACTTACTTATCCAGCCTGGCCACACCGGCCAACAGTCTTTGCAATAGGTTTCGGTCTTTGGTGATGATGCGTGCCGTGGCTGTCATCTCAGGATTGAAGGGAATTTTCTTGTGGTAAGTGGTAATGAGTGTGTCGGGCAATTGTACATAGATGCGGTACATTGCTCCTTGCTGGGCTTGACCGCCGTCATTGCCCTTTGTAAGCTCAGGCAGGGTGCTGCGCTTGATGATTTTACCTTCCAGGAAACCAAATTCGTTGTAAGGGAAATTGTCTAAAAGCAGATGAACATTTTGCCCGGTTTCAACTTTCCCAATACCATTGGCAGGTACCATCGTCACACCTAAATATTTACTTTGCTCCGGCACAACAGTAAACAATTCTTCACCGGTATTGGTTGGTTCGTTCATCTGCAAAGGACGCAGATATTGTATAGTACCATTGTAAGGAGCAACAATTAAATAGCGCTGCTTCCAGGTTTGAATATAATTACTGATGTTGCGCAAGGCTTCCTGAACACCTACCGTTAATCCACGTTTTTTTTCTTCATGTTCATATTGTATTTCGAGCATCTGTTTGTTATTGTCGTTGCTGCTGATATTGTTTTGGATGCCACTTCTTTTTTGTTGTTCTAATTGTAATTTCTTTGAGCGCAATTTTGCAGCTCCATCATAATATTCCTGCTTAGAAATTACCCGATCCTCATACAATTGTTCATTGGCTTTAAAAAGATCATCTGATTGTTTCAACTCTTCTTCAATCATCGCTCTTTCCTGCCTGCTGATGCTGGATATTGACTGCAGGTTGCTGATTTGTTGTTGGAGATTTTGGGTGCGTTTGTTGTAGAGTTTTTCCTTATGTAGTAATGCTCTTGCACTTAATTGTTGCAAAAGCTGGTTGTAAAAGTTTTGCGCATCGCCGAGCGATTGCAATGGATTATTGACTAATTCTTCCAAAGCGGTTTCATTATTCGTTTTTAGAAAGGCTTTGATACTGTCAATGGTATTTTGCAGATGAAGAATATTGGCATAACCAGTTGGGTTTTCTATTTCAGCAATAGAGGAATATTGATTCACCATTTCACCATCTGCAACAAATAGCTGTGTAATTCTTCCTCCCGAAACGGATTTTAATTTAATAGGCAATGGGTCAGTGGTGATGACAGCTGAACCTTCAAGTGTGTCGGAATATTTAACCATCACGCTTATTAGTATGATGATGCCGAACACAATCATTATAGACAGCACACCCCATCGCAACAACCAGGTGGGTGTGCGCTCCAGCATTTCATTGGCCTCGGGTGCTCTCAATTCATCCCTTCTTACGGAGACCAATTCTTCAGCTTGTATTTCAAATTCTTTGTTGGGCATTTACTCTATTTATTTCACGCAACGGCGCAAAGAAGCAGCGGCGCAAAGGTTTTTAACTTTTAATGTTCACTTATTCTAATTCCCGAATTCCAGCTGATTTTTCACCAATCCGTAATAATATCCCTTTTGTGATACAAGACTTTCGTGATTACCTTCTTCTACAATTTTGCCGCTATCTAAAACCACAATCTGGTCGGCATCTTTTACCGTGCTTAAGCGATGTGCAATCACCACAACCGTTTTGCCTTCGTAAAATTCTTTGAGGTGTGCCATTATTTCTTTTTCATTATTGGCATCAAGTGCAGAAGTGGCTTCATCGAAAAACAGAATGTCCGGATTTTTATAGACTGCTCTTGCTATCAATAGTCGTTGCTTTTGACCAGTGCTAATGCCAATTCCTTCTTGACCGATTTTCGTGTTGAAAGCTAGTGGTAAACTATCTACAAAGGATTTGATATTTGCTACTGAGGCGGCGTGATTAAGCTTGTCCCAATCGGGTACATCTTCACCCACAGCAATATTACCAGCAATAGTATCATTAAAAATAAATCCTTCCTGCATCACCACACCACAGCATTGTCGCCAGTCCTGCATATCGGTTTGGTCTAGATTGGTTCGCTCTACAAATATGTTTCCTGTACTAGGTTCGTAGAAACGCATCAACAATTTGAGCAAGGTTGTTTTACCGCTTCCGCTACTGCCCACTATGGCGGTTACTTTGCCCGATGGGATACTTAGATTAATTTCTTTCAATACTTCAGCAGAAAGTTCATCGTATTTGAAGGAGACTTTCTCCAGCAAAATATTGTGTGTATCGGGAATGGGTAAAAAAAGATTGTGTACCAGCTCATTCCCCTTTTGATGGCTTTTGTTCAGATTGTTTTCTTCTTCTTTTTGGTGAATTTCTGTGAGCCTATCCAAGCTGATGCGGGCATCCTGCCAAGCTTTAATAACGCCAACCAATTGCAATACAGGACTATTCAATTGGCCAATGATGTAAGAAATAGACAGCATCATTCCCAAGGTTAATTGACCATCAATCACCAGCTTTGCAGCAACAACGGTGGTGAAAATATTTTTAACTTCATTGATGATTTTTGAACCAATAGCCTGTGTTTGCTCCAGTGTTAAAGATTGTAAACTGATACGATACAATTTAACCTGAATACGCTCCCATCCCCAACGTTTTTGCTGCTCGGCATTGTGCAACTTTATTTCCTGCATACCGTTGATGAGTTCCATCACTTTGCTATTCGTTTCCCCTGCTTGTTGGAATCTTTTGTAGTCTAGCTTTTCTCTGCGTTTCAGAAAAAATAGTATCCAAGCAATGTATAAACTACTCCCAAAAAGAAAAATGCCAAACAAGGTGAGGTTGTAATAAGCCAATACAAAGCCATACAAAAAGAGCGTGAACAGAGAAAACAAGGCATTCAATGAAGTGCTGGTCAAAAAATTTTCGATGCGGTGATGGTCTTGTATGCGCTGCATTAAATCGCCGGACAATTTAGTATCGAAATAACGAATGGGCATCTTCATCAACTTAATAAAGAAGTCTGAAATCAAAGAGATATTTATGCGACTGCTTACGTGGAGCATCATCCAGCTTCGCATCAGCTCCAGCACCATTTGCCCGATGGTGAGCATCAATTGGGCTGCCAGTACCAGCCAGATAAAGTTGAGGTCTTTTTTGTAGATGCCTGTGTCAACAATATTTTGGGTAAGAAAAGGTACAGCCAATTGCAACAAACTACCAACTACCAAACCCAACAAAATCTGCAACATCAGTTTTTGATGCGGCTTAATATAATGCAGCAAGAAGGCTTTAGTGTCTATTTTGTCTTCTTTCGCATCGGGAATATCCACTTCAGCAAATGCTGGTGTGGTTTCAAATAGCAAGCAAATGCCTTCTTCCGTTTGTTTATTGGCTGCATTATTTATCCAACGCTTTAAAAATTCTTCGTGGGTATAAGTAAGCAAACCGTTGCCCGGATCAGAAACATAAACTTTTGTCTTGCTGATTTTGTAAACGACTATAAAATGGTTTTGGTTCCAATGTGCGATAAGTGGTAATGGAGCATCATTTTGCAGCTTTTCAAAATTGATTTTGACGGCCATTGTCCGAAAGCCAATTTCCTCTGCTGCCTTCGAGATACCCAATAGGCTTGCTCCCTCACGCCCAGTGTGACTTCGTTGCCTGAGAAAAGAGATTGGAATACTACGGCCATAATATCTTGCGATAATTCGCAAGCAGGTCGCTCCGCAATCCATTATGTTCGGCTGAATGTCGTGGGGGAATTTGAGCAAGTAAAAGTAGTTTAATTGGGAAGTGTAGTTTTACAAATTGAAGACTAACTAGTCCAATGAAATCACTTTTATTTCTACTCTTCTGTTTGTTTCCATTTCATAATCATTTTGGGCTTTGGGGAAGAGCATATACAAATCAGCATATCCTATTTTGCTTAGCCTTTCTTTATTTATGCCTCTATCTACAAGATAATTGTATACAACTTCTGCTCTGTCGTCGGAGAGCTTTTGTTTGTAAACAGAGGAGGATTTGCTACCGGCGCCGTTTACATGACCTTCGATTTGAATTTTCAATTCTTTATTTTTCTTCATTAAATGATATAATGATTCAAGTGAAGACTTAGAGCGGGGAATCAGCCTTGCTTCATCCCCAAAGAAGTTCAGGTTGCCGACTTTATACTTACTACCCTTTTTAAGTTTGGGCAATACTGTTTTAATATTGGCAAAAGTGTTAGCGTCCTTTAGTTTGTTTGTATTGATGATTTCAGAAGCAACAAAAGAATTGTCAGCTGTAAATGTCAGACTGTAATCGACGTTCTCATTTAGCTTGGGTTTCATTTCATAATTTCCTTTGGAATTGCTATTCGTCTTCTCTACCTCTAAACCCTTGTTGTCGTAGACTATAACTTCCGCCACCAGAGGTTTTCCTTCTTCGTCCTGCACTTGTCCGCTAATCAATACCTCCTTCAAAAAACTAAAGGAGATTTTATGACCTTGTCCACCCTCATATACATTATCAAGGACAAGGATAAATTTATCTCCCTTTTTCACCTGAATGGATTTGGAAAATTGTGCGCCAATTCCCTTTCCGTTAAATTCATTTTTTACATTTCCTGAAAGGCCTGTTATACCCAGGTTGTTGGTATCATTTCTACTCAGGTTTCCCCTGATGGGTTTTAATTTTTCAGCTAAAATAGAGGCGCAGGTAGCAGAATCTTTATAAGAGTATAAAAGAAAATCGTAATCATTGGTTTTATCCTTTGGGGTGATTTCAAAAACCAGTTCTCCTTCGATAGCTTTTATGTCGAGGAAGTACCATGCGCTGTGGTGTTCCTCCTCAAATGCAGTTTTGACAGTGTTCGCCCTGGCCTTTATTTCCATGATTTTGCCAAAGCCTTCAGGAGCTTTGGTAAAACCATAGGTATATTTCCTGAAAATATCAATCTTAACGGCACTGTCGCAATCGCAGCTTACTTTCCTGAGTAGTGAATCGGCTTGCGAATAGGCAGGATTGGTTACAAGTGAGCAAAATAGCCACACAAATAAAAAATATAGATTTGATGTTTTGAACAGGAGCATAGACTGTATATTTTTAATATTTTTTGGTTTAATGTTTCGAATGAGGATGTTGCATTCCATAATATTCTATCGCCTGTTGTTTGAACAGGTTTGTACTCCACTCATCCCATTCACAAGTGTAAGGATTATATCCACATTTAAGTGGAGCAGAATATTGGTCTTCCGGAGTTTCGATATAAGCCCGACAATCGGTACATATATGACGGAATTCGCAGTCTTTACATTTGGTAATCTCAACTTTTTTGATGTGCCATAGTTTCTGAAATTCTGGATTATTTATTACATCAATTAGCTTAGTATCTTTAATATTTCCATAGCTTTTGGCCATACTGGGGCAATTTTTGATATGGCCATCGGCATCAATAGCTATTTTGCGGTTGAGGCAGGTGTTAAGGTGTTGGGATTCGGTGAAGACCGGTATATTAACAACAAAATATTCGGACGAAATAATACCGCAATGGAGTGCTGAAATTTCTGTTTTATCTAAGTAAATAACACTTGCCTCTGTTTCTGCACAACTGAAATTCTGCTCGCAACTCTGGTTATTATATAGAAAGAGTCTTTCAATCCTTTTTTCATTTTTCAAAAGGAATTCTAAGTCTTCTTTCAGGATACTGCAGGAATTATTAAAAAACAAAACAAGCCCGTTAACATTGGTATTTTTAAATATTGAAATTGCATCTTTTAATAAATCAATATCACCTTCATAAAAACGAATCTCCACTTGCTGAAGACCTAATTGCTCCAATTGTTGAATTGAATCTTTTAAATAACTACAATGGCTGCCAATTTCAATAATTGCATTATGAATAGTAAATGGAGACTCCCATTTTAAATTTAATGGTGGAAATAAATCCAAATTGTCATCAGTAAATAGCAACTCATTATCTAACAAAAAACCTTCATACTCTTTCAAAATCATTTTATTTATTTCATCCTTTTCCTGATTTATTAATATCTCAAAATCGATTTCCGGAGAGTCGAGTAATTCATAAAGGGAATTGGGAATAAAATGAAATTTATTCCTTTGTAAATCACAAATCAGCGACCGCTGGCTCCCTTTCGTCAGTACACAGCAAGAAAATAATTTACTCCTCATGCTAAATGATTTTTGAAATTGGTTTCATAAAATTTAGCCTCGGCACAGCATCATTTTGTAAAATACCAGAAGAGAAAGTCCTGTTTACAATAACCACTTTTTCGTCTGTTTTATTAATTACTGTTAAGTAATGATATTGCACAGGCAATTGATTCAGGATTTTTTCAAACAATGGTGAATCTGCCAGTGGTTCAAGTCTTTTGATCATAAAAATATTTTGCAAGGTCTTTTTCAATATGATAATTACAATTAGTTGAAACAAAGGAAAACTGGCCGCATACATTAACCTCCAGAAAAACGTATCTGTTACCCTGATCGACTATCATATCGTACGATCCCGAATTAATTTTCAGCTTCCGCGACAACTTTATCAGCGATTTTTTAATTTCGTCGGGAAGCAAATAGGGAACATACCTGTTAGGTTTTTCATTGTTATAATTCCTGAAATCTACTCTGGTCTTATCATCATTTTGAGAAAATATAGCCATTGGATAATAGTTCCCGTTAAAGAAAAATATCCTGAGTTCATATTTCTTATCTATTCTTTTTTGAATAAAGGATGCATAAAAATTATTTCCTAAAAGATCTATACTCTCCTTTTTGATAAGCTCGGTTCGCTGCCAAGAAATATGGATTTTGGGTGTATCAATAAATACAGAGCTGTCAAAAGATTTAGTTATGAATTGAGAAACCGGTTTCAACTTTTTAAAATACTGCTTATCAGTTACAAAATGCGTTTCCGGGATATTCAGTCCAACACTTTTTGCGATGATCAATTGACTGATTTTTTGCGAACAATGAATCTCCAATGCCCCTGTAAACCTGATTCTTTTTGAAGATTTCAAATATTCGACCAGAGGAAAAAGTACTGAATTATAATCTCCCGAAATATTTTTTGACAATTCCATTCCTAATGCTTTATCAGAACAGGCTACATCCTTTATTACAGAACCGAAACCTTGTATCCAGATCTTTTTTATGGTTCTAAGCTGGACTTTCTTATCGTATTTATTGAATAAAGTTATTTCACCGGTTTTTTCAAGATCAAAAGACTCAAAATCAAGATCACAGTTCTCGGTAACTCTGAAAACCGGAAGATGATAATAAAAATGCAGCCAGTTTATAGTGGCATCAACTGCGATATCTCTGTCCCTACTTAATACTAATAAACTCACAATCTATAAGTTTACTTGTTTTAAAAAAGTCTGTTTCATCCTCTTTTGATCTGAAGTTTCCGGTCGTGTTTACAGATATAGTGAATAAAAAGGGGGAAAGAGTATTGCAATGGCAAAATTTTATTTTATTGATAATATTGCCTGGTTGATCTATATAATATTGCGCTCTTAACTGTATTACTTCAGGATCATAGGCAGGTGTCAGCAATCGTTTAATATACTTCGCATTCAGCTTAAAAATTTTCGAATTGGTATCACCCCGATCATATTGATAAAGCTGGTTATTGTACACTTTAAAATCGCTTGTAAAAATTATGCCCCTGGAAGCCATTTCCATTGTGGAAAGTGCTGTTTCGCTTTTGATTTTACCCTTATAAATCATCTGCCGGATCTGGCTATCCAGCTGCACACCATGGCGTTGAAATTCATGCAGAACCAATACCCAATAAAATGGTTGTGTTGACAGCATTGTATCTACAAAATAAGCGCCAATTA
Organism: Bacteroidetes bacterium UBA7688; assembly: GCA_002482815.1. Taxonomy (GTDB): domain Bacteria; phylum Bacteroidota; class Bacteroidia; order Chitinophagales; family Chitinophagaceae; genus Rurimicrobium. Next base: position 4,794 of record DLGS01000148.1, on the reverse strand, counting down.
TTTCTTCATCCAGGTAATTATGCTTCAGCAGAAGTTCTGAAAGGCTTTGACTTAAGGTATCATTGAGCTCCGACATTTGTTTGACAAATACAGTATCGCCACTATGCTGCGGGAGTTGGCAATGAACTTTCTGGTCCTGTTCTATCATTGCCTGAATCTGCTTAATGAGGCCAGTATCAAGATGTCTTTCAGCAGCCAGGCTTGCATACCTATTTCTCAGATCATTCCAATAAGCGGTTTTCCTAAAATCACTGAACATGGACTGATTAAAAAACGAAAGTGTTGCTCCTTTCAATATTAATTGTTCACTTCTCCTTTTCACCTGTTCGTAATCTTTTAGCGAGAGAAGAGCAACAACTTGATTATACAGGTCATTGGAAAAAGGGGCACTACAGTACAGAAATGCACTATCGTACGCAGTGCAGGCCTTTCTCATATCATTACTGATTATGTAAGATTCCGCTTTGTAAGCATGAGCATAATATTTTTGAACATTGATGATATGCTGCGCATAACTATCTATGCGCAGACAGATAAATAAAATGAAAAATAAATAAATACGCATTAAAAAGGCATTAAAAATTTTTAAAAGAGTTTCTATGGAAAATCATCCATAGAAACTCATTAATTTACCATGCATCGGAACAGTTTCCCATTTCGGTGGTCATGTTGAAATATTTGTATTGCCCCCCCAAGGCACCTCCAATTCCAGAAGTGGTGTCCGATTCCCAAGATTGATAAACGGATTGAGCACCTCCCGCATCAGGCTGAAGGCCAACAAATCTTGCACCTCCTCCAGTACATCTATCTCTTCCTCCAAACACCAACTCTGCATTCTCGAACTTATTTAACTCTAATGCTTGAAATTTCGACGATTTTAATGATTCTAATTTCATCTTTTTTACCTTCTCAGGACTTTGATTTAAAAATTTCAAAAACAAAACTGTCGCACTTGTTAACCGCCCAAAAACAGTAAGCGGTCCATTTTATAATTTAGCTTTTAGTATAAATTAACAAGCATTATTTCGTTTACCATATGCCGGCAAAATATGGAAACGAATAATGGCACAATGTTATAGATCCGGTTTGACCATCAGTCATTTCGCAATGAGTAGTAATAGTGAGTGAGGTGTATTTGAGTAGGCTATATCGTTTGCCATTTTATCACCTTGCTCCTGTGCTACTTCACTCGTTGCACCCGCATGATTTACAATGTAAAAATAGAAGTCAGATTTATTCAAAAATTGTAAAAGTTGGACAGATTTTTTGTCCGATTTGGTTAATTTTTATCATGTCAATAAGGTACTATCTACTATTTGTAATCCTGTAATTGTTTCCTGATTTTATATGGCGTTGTATTGGTTTGGGCTTTTATAAATTTCATAAATCCATTAAGGGACGAATAGCCGAGAAAATCAGCAATATTATCTGCAGTATATTTCTCATTAAATAGTAATGGAATGCTTCTCATTAAAAGGTGATGCTTTAGAATATTTTGCGGTGACGCACTAAAAACACTGCGACATGCTCTGTAAAGTGCTTTTTCAGCACATTCTAAAGCTGCCGTATACTGATTAATGATTGTGTGGTCAACGGTAAAAAGTTCGATTTTTTCAATTAATGATTCAAACTCTCTGGCCAATTCCAGATGCCTTTCTTCTGTATCTTCAATTTTACCAAATTGATTCGGGTAATTAATCTCAATTCTGTGTTTAAGTAATTGGAGAGTGGTGTGATAATTATTGTTTGTGTCTAAAAGGTTTTTGAAATAATCGTAATCGAATCCTGAAATAGTATCTAATTGCAAATGTTTTTGCAAAGGGTAAATTAAGCGGGTAATAAAGTCAAAGTCAGTCTCGATCAGAATATGATTTGGTATTTCAATACAAATAAAGTCACTTGATTCTTTAGGGCTCATAAAATGTAATTGTCCTGGAGGAACGATCACAATCGTGTTATCCCTGATTTCCTGAGTAGCAAAATTTATAGAAAATGACCAGGTCTGTTCTTTAAAAATAAAAAGTCTTACATGCGGGCTTAATCCAAAACCTTTGTACTTGCTCAAATTTTTTGTACTAACAATTCGGTCTAAAAAACCTTCAGAGTAAAATTTGCTATTAAAAATTTTTAATGACAGTTGCATAAATTATCATTTTTTAATATCGTAAAACAATTTAGCATCGGTTACCAATTGCTTAACAACAAAAAAAAGAAATTAATCATTAAAAATAAAATCAAATTCAAAAAAAATCTAAAGATTAAATTATTAAAATTAAATAATATAATTTCTAAAATACAATTTTACAAATTGATTGTCGTGTTTCACAAATTTAAAAATATCAATCACAAACTCCAAAGCAATATTTGCCAAATAAGCGGAGAAAACGCTCTTAAAAATTATATTGTAAACCAAAACCAATATTTTTAGATTCCTCTATAATTAGGTGTCGCAACGAAACCTAATACCCTTCCCCAATTTTTACAAATTCTTAAGCATGCTTTTACTTTTCATTAGGAGTAAGGTCAATAGCTTTGCGCGCAAATTTCAATTCTATGAAAAAAATCTTACTACTGGCTGCTACAGCCTTAATCGTTGAGCGTGCATCGGCACAGCTATCTATTGCTCCTGAACTTGGTGTACAAATGACCAACCAGGCTATGAAAGGTGACTCTTCCACTTCCGGCAGTATGAAAACCGGTTTCCGTGCGGGTGTCAACCTGGGCATGGGCCTGACCAAAAAAATCAACCTGCATGCAGGCGTGTTCTACAGCGTCAAAGGCAGCCAGGATGAAATATTTGGTATCAAAGCCAAAAGTATTTTCAACTATATCGAGATTCCGGTATACATCAACTACAATGTGGTGAGCTTTGGCGGAAATGAATTGTTTGTCGGTGTGGGTCCTTATGCTGCTTATTGCCTGAATGCAAAAGCAAAAATCACAGGTTCTTTACTGGGCCAATCTTTTGACGAAGATGAGGAATTACCGGTGGGTAATGACGAAACAACCGATGTGGTGAAACCATTGGATTTTGGTGCGAATGCCAACATCGGTTTTGTAAGCAGCTTTGGCTTATACGCAAGAGCGCACTACAGCCTGGGCTTTGCCAACATTATGACCGGTGGCGACAGCGATAATTCTATTAAAAATAATGGTTTTGGCCTGTCTGTAGGATACCAGATCAAGTTCTAACATCACTGCAACCTGTTAGTACAGGTTCTCTTAAACAAAAAGCACTTCCGTATCGGAAGTGCTTTTTTATTGTTAGTTGGTAGTCCCGAAATTGGTCCACTACTCAAACCTATAAAGCGAGAGTTCGTACTTTTCATCTTTACTGAATTCTACGCTGAAACGGATGTATTGAACTCCGGGATTACAAAAACTGAATTAATCAATTTTCAATACCCTTCTTACCGCCATGAAGTTTCCATTTTCTTTATCAAACAGCTGTACAATATAACAACCGGAACTTAAGTGACTGAAGTTTATAGCTGTATTACTATTCTCAGTCATTAATAAATGACCCATCAAATCATACACCTTTACCGATAAAATTTTTGGCGACGAAATCGTCAAATAATCTTTTAGAGGATTTGGGAAAAGCTGTATAGGTATATTTTTACTAAACCCGGATATTCCGGTCGATTTTATGGTGGTGATGGCTGAAATTCCCGTACAGCCATTGGAGTCGGTTACGGCAACAAAATAATCGCCATCTCCCAGGATAGTCAGCATCTGATTGTTACCACCACTTAAGATTGCACTGCTTTTATAAAACCATTGATAGACCTTAAATAACTGGGTATTCAGGGTGGTGTCTGTAGAAGATATGGTGGGCACAGGTAATGGATTCACCGTAATCATGATTTTATTGCTCAACACCGAATCGGCAAGGTTGCAAATTGCATTGCTAAAAAGCATACAGGACAGGGTATCCTTGTCTGCAGGTTTATATCTCAAAACAGAATCATTCTTACCAACCGTTACAGTGTTTACTTTCCATTGAAATGCCGGTAAATCTCCACCGTTTGTAAAGGATGCTTTAAGTGTCACTGAATCACCGGTACAAACGCTTGAATCAGAAACAGTAATAATAATATCCGGGCTTAGCTTATTGTTCAGGGCTATGTTGAATGAATTTTCGGTTCCCGTAGCAAACGGAAGGCTGGAGATGACACGTACCCGGTACCCTGAACCCGGAGAAGCTCCTGCTGCAATTACACAAGGAATGGAATCAATATTGGAACTGCTGGTTTTGCTCCCGATGATAGTTGGCGCTGAAAAGCTTCCTGCTGCGTTGCTCAGCTGAACTGTAAAAACATTACCGGCGGAAAATGTTGGAGAGGAGATGAATCCAATTGTGAAGGTATCGCCGATGCATATGGCAGTGTTTTTTGGATTGTGGGTAATAATACTATCAGGCAAATATTCCCAAAAATCTTTCTTATCCGGACCATATGTACCGGTTCCCATATACCCTTTGGCATTAATCCGGAATGCGGTAGTCCAGATACGTTTACCGCCACCGAAATCAGTTTTTTGGGTCCATGTGTCAGCTAAAGGATCATACATCCAGAAATCACTTTTGTAAGCTCCGGTATAATCACTTCCTGTACCAATGAATCCCATAGCTCCGATACTGAAACCAGATGCTGCCCCTTCCGGGTATCCCCCAAAGTCAGCTTTTCTTTCCCATGTATCTGTAGCAGGATCATAGGCCCAAAAATCATTCTTATCGCTGGCCGAGCTGGTACCCGTGCCAATGTAACCTTTACCGGCTATGGAAAAGCCCAC
>DLGS01000331.1 GCA_002482815.1 Bacteroidetes bacterium UBA7688 | reverse complement strand
GTTATTGGGATGGTTGGAGAGTCCAAGGCTCGGTGATTACCGGTGCATATAAAAACCACACACCAGGTGGTAAAAATTACCTTATTGGTGGTTATTACCTTGGATCGTACATATCTCCTACTGAAGATAACTATTGGTTTACTCCGGGTTTAAACCTTCGTGGCGGTTACAAGTACAACTTGTCTTTTTATTATTTGTCTAAATACTCTGGTTACGATAATGCTAAAATGGGTGTTTATTATGGTACTTCACAAACAATAGCCGGAATGTCGAGAAATCTGATCCCGTACCGTGAGTTCTCAAATACAGCGTACGAACTATATGACACTACATTCCTGATGCCTTCAACCGGAATATACTATTTTGGGTTCCGTAAATCCGGCGCAGATCTCACAGACTTGTCAGCATATGGAGTAGCGTTTGATGATATCAATCTGAATTATGCTCCTTGTGATGCCATGCCAAGTGCTGGAACAATTGTTGGAGATAAACCTTCCGGCACCCAGTATTGCCCGGGTACAAAAGTTAAACTGACAGATTTGGGCGCAACAATTTCTTTGGTACCGGGTATTAAATTCCAGTGGCAACGCAGATCGCTTATCACACCGACTTTAGTTTGGTCTAATGTGGCTGGTGCGACAGATACTGTTTTGGTAGCGGACACATTGGTGGGTTATGAGTATCGTTTTGTAACGGTGTGTAAAAACACGAACGACAGTGCATTTAGTGCTGCATTCCATGTGCCACAATTCCCTCCTCATCCTCCTGTTTCAATTTCTCCTTCTGCAAGCCCAACCACTTATTGCCTCGGTGATACAGTGAAATTTACTGCTACCAATTTTGCTGGGGCTGTTTACGACTGGATGCTGGATAGCGTAGTTATTCCGGGATGGAAATTCAGCGATATGGGAGCAACAGAACCTGGAACATATATGGTAAAAGTAACGTCTGCATTATCTGTTTGTCCCGGATATTCTAACCAGGTAAAATTGATTATCAACGATCCAGGATATACTGTGGATATCACAAAACCTGCAGATAGCATTATTTGTGTCGGCTCTTCTGTGATGCTTAATGGTTTTGCAAGTAAACCAGGAGTGACCTTCCAATGGCGCAAAGATAATGTACCTATCCCTGGTGCAACTTCCGGAAGCCTGATAGTTACTTCTACAGGCTATTACAGACTTACAGCTTCGGATGGTGTTTCTTCTTGCGCAGCGGTGTCCAGAAATGTATTGATAACGGTAAAACCAAACCCTCCTGCAGTTATTACTGTTCCTGGTGGCTCTACAACAGGTTGTGCTAATCCAGGTGTTCGTCTTGATGCGAATATTGGTGGCTTTAGCTACGAATGGTTGCGCAGCGGTGGAACAATAGTAGGATGGACTGACAGTTCACAAATCATTACTTCTTCTGGTTCTTATGTGGTGAAAGTTCGTACATCTGATGGTTGCGTTAGCTTCTCATCACCGGTTAGTGTAACAATCCTGCCATCACCGGTTCCGATTATAACTAAAACGGCTCTTATGCTCGGCGTGACAGCTTCATTCAGTACTTATCAATGGGTAAGGAATGGAGTGGATATTCCGGGAGCGATTGCATCTACCTACCCGCTTAGCCTTAAAGGCTACTATAAAGTGCGTGTAACTGATATCAATGGTTGCGTTGGAGAATCGACACCAATAGAGGTGAATGATAACGGGCTGTCAATTGACAACCTGAATGCTAAAACAGATGAAATCAAAATTTACCCTAACCCAACTAGTGCTAAAGTGTTTATCGAAAGCCCGATTAGCCTGGATGTGGAAGTGAAAGATGCAGCAGGCAAATCTGTGCTGAAAGCCAAAGACGCCAAACAGGTTGATTTGGGTAAATACGCAGATGGTATTTACCTCTTCATCATCACTAATAATGGTGAATTAATTAAACAACAACGCGTTACCAAAGCGTCCCGATAGTTTGTTTATAATTAAAAAGAGTGAATGAATAAATAAGAAAGCGCCCCGAATGTCCGGGGCGCTTTCTTATATTAGGGATTATTAAAGAATTAATTTTTCAAAATCGGAATAAAACAAGCTTTTAAAGTATCCCGCAAGGTGTCACACAGGGCCTTCATGAGGTTTGCGTGTGGCGCAAACGATGGTACACAGGCCTGCATATGGATTACATGTGCTATGCAAGGTGCCAAACAGGCCTGCATAAGATTTAGCGATTGAATGCTCCCTTTTTTCAACATAAGACGGCTTTTATTTTGACTATTACAATGATGAAAGCTGAAGAAAAGGCATTGCCCTGACGGTGCGACGCCTCCCAAGCCTATAGAAAGCAATAAGCCCACCTCAAAAATTCAAAAAAAACTCTGAAAAGAAATAAAAGTAATGAAATTTGATTATAGGGTACTCTTCTTAAAAATTCTGCGGGCAGTAAAAACAAGGAGCATGATTATCGTGGCGCCACAGCCGGCCATAAACATATCTTTCTGGGCATCCCAGATGTCGCCCTGCGAACCAAGATAGGCCGCTCCCTGCGCGGTAAATAATACATCGGCTACCGCCCATTCTATCAGCTCGTACAGGCAGCTGAACGACAGTGTGATTTCTACGGGCAAAATCCAGCCCACCCAGTTTGGAAATTTCATCTTGTTGATGAAAAAATCACGCATCGGGTAAGCAAGCATAAAACCAAAACTGAAATGCACGATGCGATCATAATGATTGCGCTCGAAATGAAAATAATCTTTCATCCAATAGCCAAATGGATTTTCGGCATAAGTATATTTTGCCCCATACACATGCAGACAGAGGTAGACAAAGATGAACGTATAACTGACATCGCTGAATTGGAATCGCCGGAAGCTAAGGGCAAGTATCAGCAGAAAAATAACCACGAGTGTATTTTCTATCACCCAGTTGGAGAGGTCTGTTGTGCCAATAAGGGTAGATGCCCATATGGTAAAGAAAAGAATCAGATAGCTGATGAGTAGATAATTATGACGAAAGGTAACACGTGTAGTGGAGCTGGTTGTAGTCATTATTGTTTATGCTATTAAAGTAAATGCTGAATGGATTTATTGTCGAATTTACTTGCCATAATGCATCAGATAATCCAATAGCATTCTAAGTCCGAATGCTGTACCTCCCACGCTGTGATAATTCTTTTTGGCTGTCGCAAAAGAAACGCCAGCAATATCAAAATGCAACCAGGGATATGCAGTGAAATGCTCAAGGAATTTACCTGCGGTTATGGCTCCGCCATAGGGTCCGCCTACATTTTTTAGGTCGGCAATGTCAGATTTAATCATATCACCATACTCCGGCCAAAGGGGTAATTGTACAATGCGCTCATATTGATTTGCACCGGATTGTTCAAAGGCGTGTTTTATTTTGTCCTCAGCATTGCCCATATAAATAAGTGCTTCGCTGCCTGTGATGGCGGCTGCTGCACCGGTGAGTGTAGCAAAATCCAATACCAGTTCGGGTTTGTAGCGCTTGGCCCAATGCAGGGCGTCGGCCAAAACCATCCGCCCTTCAGCGTCGGTGTTCAGCACTTCTACTGTTGTGCCGTCATACATTTTAATCACATCACCCGGCACATAGGCATTTTCGCCGGGGCGATTGTCTGTAGCCGGTACTAAAGCAATGATGTGCAATGGCAATTTCATCATGGCAATGGCATACATAGCCGCGCTCACTATGGCCGCACCACTCATGTCGCTTTTCATCCGATCCATCGAGTTGGGTGTAGGTTTGAGTGAAAGGCCTCCCGTATCGTAAACGATTCCTTTACCTACCAACACGATAGGTTGTTTGTTCAGCGATTTGGCTGGCTTGTATTCCATTACACTAAAAGTAGGAGGGTCGATGCTGCCGCGATTGACGGCCAGTATGCCGCCCATTTTTTCTTTGTTAATCTGCGCTTTGTTCAGCACCGTAGTCTTGAATCCAGCAGTTTTGCCAAGCGTTGAGATTTGTTTCGAAAGTTCAACGGCACTCATTGCATTCAAGGGTTCGTTTACGAGGTTGCGAGCAATACCAACAGCCTCGGTGATAATGTTGAGCTGGTTCAGGTCTTTTACGGTAATGCTGGCTTTGTCAAATTCGATGGCAATAAGTGTATTGGCTTTCTTTTTTGCTTCGGTAAAATATTTGATAAACTGATAAGAAGCCAGGCTGATACCTTCTGCAAGCCAATACGCAGCATGCGTTTCACTGCTTTTGTTTGCAATAAAGACAGACGTGGATTTATCCTTGTTCAACAGGTCCTTGAGTTTGCATCCCAAACGGCGTAGACTCTCTGATTCCTGAACTTTTTTGCTATCCGGTAAAACACATATATACACAAACCGTCCGTACTGATTGACGCTTATCAGGTTGTTTTCATTTTTAATTTCTGCTATCGCAAACGCAATTTCTGCAGGAGCCAAAATGCCGGTAGGCGCCAGCTGAGATGCATCATTTATGATAAGTATGGTGGATTTTTTTGGCGAAGCCGTTGAGATTTTGAATTGCATAGCGGCGAAAGTAATGAATTCGATAATTAGTGAATTGAACAATTTGACAAGGACCGAACCCGTAATGGCAAATTCCCGAATACTCACATTGTTCAAATGCCTAATTTCGCAGATAATGAGCAAACCATATACCCTCAAGAAATCGCTGGGTCAGCATTTTTTGCACGATGAAAATATGTGCAAACAAATTGTTGCGCAGCTGGAATACACTGCAGGAAAGAAGATAGTAGAGATTGGCCCCGGAGGCGGAGCGCTGAGCAAATACCTGATTGTCATTCCTGAAGTTGAATATAAAGCTATTGAGATAGACGAAGAGAAATATCATTATCTCGAGAACACCTATCCGGCTATCAAGGGTAAGATTATTCTGCAGGATGTGCTGCAGGCAAGCCTTCCATACGAAGCAACATTCAGTGTGATTGGAAATTTCCCCTATAATATTTCCTCCCCCATTATGTTCAAGATGTTGGAATGGGAAACCCAGGTGGATGAAGTAATCGGAATGTTTCAGAAAGAAGTTGCAGAGCGGATAGCGGCCGGCCCCGGCAGCAAAATGTATGGGATACTCAGTGTGTTGACGCAGGCATTTTTCGAGGTGAGATATTTGTTTGATGTGGCGCCTAATTGTTTTACGCCACCACCCAAAGTGATGAGTGGTGTAGTGCGTTTTACGAATATTCATAACCCACATGATATTGAAAATTTTAAGAAATTTAAGATGCTGGTAAAGGCTGCATTTGGTCAGCGGAGAAAGACACTGCGCAATGCTTTGAGGAGTTATCTGCCTGCAGCGGCCCTCACAGATTCGCTGATGGATAAGCGTGCAGAACAATTAGCAGTAACAGATTTTGTGTACTTATACCGAACTTATTTATAAGGAATGATGACGAAAGGAAAAGTGCTGATTGCAGCACCTGTGCATGAAGTGTTGACAGGAGGTCTTGAAGCCGAAGGATATGAATTGTTGCTCCATGAAAAAATAACGCAGGAGCAGGGAATGGAATTAATAAAAGATTGTGTAGGTGTAATAACCTCTACACGCCTGCTATTAAATAATGAAATGATTGATGCAGCACCCGCGCTGCGGTTTATTGGAAGAATGGGCTCTGGAATGGAAGTCATAGATGTGCCCTACGCGGAATCGAAAGGTATCAGGTGCGTCGGCAGTCCCGAAGGTAATTGTAATGCAGTGGCAGAACATGCACTGGGCATGCTGCTTTCGCTGAATAAAAGAATTCTGAAAAGTCATAATGAAATAAAAGAAGGAAAATGGCTGCGCGATGAAAACCGGGGTACGGAACTGGAAGGAAAAACAATTGGTATAATCGGGTATGGGCATACAGGCAAAGCTTTTGCTAAATTATTGCGAGGTTTTGACGTGCGGATTCTTGTTTATGATAAGTATAAGCGTATTGACACTGAAGACCATTTCATAATTTGTGATTCGGTTGATCTGATACAGCAGGAAGCTGATGTTCTCAGTTTGCACGTCCCTTTTCAGGAGGATACCTATCACCTGATTGACCGGATATTTATGGAGAAAATGCGAAAGCCATTTATATTGATTAATACATCAAGGGGCACTGTAATCGACAGCAGGGAAATTTCCACCTTTTTAGACAATGGTGGGATGAAAGGCTTGGTATTAGATGTTTGGGAAGAGGAACCCCTGGAAAAAATGTCAGTTCAGTACCGAAAGCTTCTTAATGATTTAATAATGCGTAATAACGTATTAATAACCGCTCATATAGCAGGATACAGCAATGAGGCTCTTTTTAAAATGAGTGTAATACTTTTAGAACGAATTACAAAATAAGAATAAACAAATTAATCATAAGTATTATCTGTTAAGAAAATTTGCCTAAATTTTTGTTTATTTAACGATTAATTCTACCTTTACTCCCTTACATTTAATAAACAATTGATGATGCGTATGAAACGTTCGTTTATTTACCTGTTCATTTTGATGCTGTTAGGCTCTGCTGGCACTGCTTTTGCGCAGAATGGAGAGATACTTGGTAATGTTACTGATGAAACCGGCGCTCCGTTTGGCGGGGTTATCATTAAAGTAATGCAGGGGGGATTGCTAAAGGCTGGTACTACCTCTGAAGACGATGGTACATACTCGGTAAAACCACTGCAACCAGGCTCATATGACATTGAGTTTTCTTCCAGTTCTTATTCTACACAAAAAGTAACTGGTATTAACATTTCCCTTGGAGGTGAGTTTAAGCAAAACATGAAGATGCAACAGGATAAGGATAATTCCTTAAATGTTGTTACTATTACTGCAAAACCGCCTATAGTAGATAAAGTGAGAGTTGTTACAGACAAGGATTTTGAAAGAGCACCAACTCGAAACATCTTGGATATGGCATCACTTGGGCCTAACGTTCAACAAAGCAGAAATGGTGGTGCTTTGCGTATTGGCGGTGCCCGCGAAGATGGTACAGTATATATGATTGATGGTCAGATGGTACAAGC
>DLGS01000192.1 GCA_002482815.1 Bacteroidetes bacterium UBA7688 | reverse complement strand
GGAAGCAATATGGCGGATATTCAGGTAAATCTGTTGCATAAGGAAGACCGGGATTTGCAAAGCCATGAAATAGCAAAAGAGATGCGTCCGGCCATTCAGAAAATTGCTAAAAAATATGGTGCGAATGCCAAAGTAATTGAAGTGCCTCCCGGCCCGCCGGTTCTTTCTACACTCGTGGCCGAAATTTATGGGCCAGATTATAAAGAACAAATCAAAGTAGCGCATCAGGTAAAAAATTTACTGGAGAAGACCACAGATATTGTTGATGTGGATTGGATGGTAGAAGATAACCAGACAGAATATAAGCTGGTGATTGATAAGGAAAAGGCGATGCTCAACGGTATTGCGCCACAGCAGGTGGTTGGTAATCTTACTTATTTATTGAAAGAATACCCGGTTTCCACCTTATATGATGAACATTCCAATAACAGTGTGGGCATTGTTCTGGCGCTCGACGACAAGGATAAGACCAGTCTGCGGGACATTCAACAACTAAAGATTAAAGGGATACAAGGGAATGTGATTGCGGTAAGTGATTTGGTTAAAATTGTAACAGACACTTTGCAAAAAACTATTTTCCGGAAGGACCAGAAGAGAGTTGTCTATGTAACTGCTGATATGGCTGGTGCATTGGAAAGTCCGGTATATGCTATTCTTGGGATGAATAAGGAATTGCAGAAAATGAAGCTTCCAAAAGGATACAGTCTGAATGAGCTGTATATGGAGCAACCATCCGACGAAAGCAACTTTACTGTAAAATGGGATGGAGAATGGCAGGTAACACTGGAAGTTTTCCGGGATCTGGGAGCAGCCTTTCTGGTAGTGATTATCATCATTTATATGCTGATAGTAGGCTGGTTTCAGAATTTTAAAACACCCGTTGTGATGATGATGGCGATACCGCTTTCGCTTGTAGGAATTGTATTGGGACACTGGATTTTGGGAGCATTCTTTACCGCAACATCCTTTATCGGTATGATTGCCCTGGCAGGGGTGATGGTTCGGAATTCGGTTCTGCTGATAGACTTTATTGAAATAAGACTGGCTGAGGGGATTCCGCTGAAACAAGCCATCATCGAGGCAGGAGCCGTAAGAACGACACCTATTTTATTAACCACAGGAGCAGTTGTTATAGGAGCTTCAATTATTTTATTTGATCCTATTTTTCAGGGACTGGCAATTTCGCTGGTTGCAGGAGCCATTGTTTCTACCGTTCTTACGCTCATAGTTGTCCCGCTGATTTACTACATCACTGAAAAGAAAAAGTGGGAAAAGAACGTGCTTAAAAATGAAGAATTATCAACAGAACCTAATGACAAATAAAAACAGTAAAATGATGAAATTAATAATCATTACCGCAAACAAGTCTTTTGAAGCGGATATAAAAAAAATCCTAAAACAGGCAAAGGTCAGTGTGTATACACACAATGATGTAAACGGATTCAGAGATGATTCAGCAGAAGCCATTGGTACTAATTGGTTCGGCTCGGAAGCCATAGAAAATGAATCTGTTTTATTCTTTGCATTTGTCGAAGAAAGATTTGTTACAAATACTAAAACACTTGTCGATGAATTTAATCGTCAGGAGGAAACAGATTCCCGGATTCACATTGCTATACTTAATATCGAACAATCAAACTAAACGATGAAAACAAGAATCATTCACGCCATTGCCGGCCTTTTTATTCTGATCAGTTTGCTGTTGGCACACTATGTCCATCCCAACTGGCTTTGGTTTACAGCCTTTGTGGGAGCAAATTTGCTTCAATCCTCATTCACAAAATGGTGTCTGATGGAGCAGATATTAACTAAGTTGGGGGTAAAGGATTAATTGATATCAGACAACAACCCGATCAAATTGCAAACCAAAAGAAGGCTGCTCATTCCGGGTAGCCTTCTTTATTGAAGTTTTGTTTTACGGAACGACAAAGCTTATAGTATAACTGCTGGGAAAGACAGATTAAACCATAAAGCTGAGCAGTGAAGCTGAAACGGAGTTTAAATACTTGCTGGAAGATCTTGAGTCCGAATAAAATATTTCTTACAGAATATTAAGCTTCAAAGCGGACTGAAGATCCATGTATCCAACAATAGTATTGTTCATTTTTGGTGAATATATTTTCTTCATTGTATCTTGTCGCTGCAAAAGGATCTGATAATAATCTGCTATCCTATTATCAAACCAACAAGTCAACGATCAACTTCACAATTCAATCATAACATGTCCAACCGTCGGAATTTCATCCAAAAAACTGCATTGGCTGCAGTAGCAATCGCGCTCGATCCGTTCAACAGTAAAGTGTCAGCAGCAGGAAAAAGCACTTTGGTCAGGAAACCGGTTGTGCTGTCTACATGGCGCTTCGGGTTGCAGGCAAATGAAGAAGCATGGAAAATTCTGAGCAAAAACGGTCGTGCACTGGATGCAGTGGAAGCCGGAGTCCGCGTACCTGAAGGAGACCCGAATGAACGTAGTGTGGGTTATGGCGGTCGCCCCGATCGGGATG
>DLGS01000174.1 GCA_002482815.1 Bacteroidetes bacterium UBA7688 | reverse complement strand
AGGTATTGCGGATGCCAATGCTGTTGGAAAAAAATAGTGTACGACAGCATTGGCATCCGCAATACCTGCAACTGCTGCAACCAATTGTCCAGCAAGCGGGCAGTTTTCAGGATTTGTTTCAAGGATTTCAGCTCCATTGTGCTGAGTATCATCTCGTGCGCAAAGAGCTGCCGCCAGTGTTTGATGTTTTTTTCTTTCGCCTCTTTTCCCGCCAGAAATAAAGACAGTAAGGCAATATCATTGGGCTCGATGCCAAAATAAGGTGCGTGCAACAATTCGAACAACAGTGGTTCGGCACTAAATGCTTTCTTATTTTCCTGGGCCAGGTATTCAAATATCTTCAGCACCTGCCGCGGAATCAATTCATCCAACACATTGACATTGCGGCGGATGGTATACGGTAATTTTTTTCGTTCCAGTAAGGCTATGATATTATCGGCCTGCTTATGCTGGGCATATAAGATAGCCACATTATCCAGCGAAACACCTTGTGCTGCGAGTGCTTCTATTTCCTTCACAATCGCTACCCCTTCATGCATAGGATTGTAATACGCCGTCACCACCGGCTCCGGAATATCCTCTGTCAGAAACCTGGGCAGAGAAGAAACAATGTCTTTGGAGAGGCTCACATTTTCCAGGGCATTCAGCAATCGCTGTTTATTGTTTACAATACTTTTCATTGCCCTGTCCAGCACGGGTTGGCTGGAACGATAATTTTCTGTCAATACAATAACCTCAATATTGGTTTTATACTTTTCATAGAATTCTACGATATTCTTAATGCGCGCTCCCTGAAATTCATAGATACTCTGGTCGTCATCGCCCACCACAAAGATGTTGGCATCTTCGCCCCAATAGCTGGTGAGCATATTCAGGATTTCATTTTGCGCACCATTCGTATCCTGAAATTCGTCCACCAGAATATATTGGTAACGTTCCTGGTAATGCTGCAATAAATAACTGTTCTTTTTAAAAGCATCGATCACCCAGAGAATCATATCAGCAAAATCGTAGCGCCCAATTTCCAGCATTTTATTGTTGTAAGCATTATACAGATTGGCTGCGGCAATGCTTCTCTGCATCCTGTCTGTTTCAGCATCAAGTTCCTTTTGCTTGATATCGCCGGGGTTGTTAGTTTTTGTCTTTTTCTTGTAGATATATTGCTCACGATTGGGCAAGTCTTCAAGGTAAGCGGCTATGGCATTGATAATATCTTCAGCCGACCAGTTTTCCTTTTTCATTTCATTGAAAAAGTTATTCAATGGTTTCAAATCATAAAAAGTGGAATTGCCCACGCGGTGCATCGGATGTTGTGGCGGTAATTTGGCCAGTAAATCCTGCATCAGTTCCACTCGCTCCAGGTCGCTCACCAGGTCCATTTGCCGCAGGCCAAAATATTCGCTGTTGCTCTGAATAATATTGTTACAAAAGCCATGAAACGTATGAATATTTACTTTTTGCGCTGCCAGTCCGACAATGGAGCTCAGGCGTTTCCGCATATTATGCGCCGCTTCTTCGGTATAGGTGAGGCATAATATTTCGTGAGGGGCAATCTGTGCTTCGCTGCGCAAAAGATTGGCAATCCGCATACCCAAGACTTCTGTTTTCCCGGTTCCCGGGCCGGCAATCACCATCACCGGACCTTCAGTAGTATCTACCGCCAGGCGCTGGTCCACGTTCAATAATTGATATCGTTCCTGGTATTTTTGTTCGTATGGATTCATTGCTACAAATCTAACAGAAAAGGGAATGATAAAGAAGCTGCTCTAAATGTCCTTTAATTTTTTATCCAAACTATACAATACAAAATAACTTTTGGCGTTAGGAAAAGATAAAACCAATAACCGATGCCCAGTTTTACATTATTAAGCGAGAAAAAAGGGCGGAGCTTTCTGCTTCATCTCGTCATTGCAATTGCCGTTACGCTTTTCCTTTGCTATATTGATGAGGGAAATCACAGCCTGAGCTGGCAACAACTGATAACCGACTGGCCTGCATTTTTATTATACATCTGCATAATATTGGGTGGACAAAGACTGGTTTATCATGTGCTGCTGCGCATGAACTTCAACTGGAAATTCAAAGGGGTTATTGCTTCTGTTGTGTTCTTTGGGTTGTTTATTTTGCTATTTCAATTGTTTTTCTGGACCATCAGTTAATCAGAAAGCGTGATGACAAAAGGAAAGCAGCTTTTTCAGAAAACCTCCTTGATTACCTTCTTCCATTTAGCTTATGCCATAGTTCTATCCTTCACGATTTTCCTGACGGATGAAGGACTATATGAGCAAAACCGGAATGATCTTGAAGAAGAAAGCAGACTTATTTTCGCCTTGATTATTGGCACTTTTACCGGGCAGGTGATTTTCTATTCTTTGTTTAGAAATCACGGAATGGTTTTACGGTTTTCCTGCTCTGCCCTGTTGGGCATCTTTATCGGAATGCCCATCTATCTCGTCTTAGGAGGTTTGCTGAGTTTGCTGTAAAATTTCTAAGATTCCACATGCTTTTCAACCGCAGTATAGAGTTTATGGTAAGCGCCTTCTGTCTTCATCAGTTCGGCATGCGTGCCTCTTTCTGTAATTTCTCCTTTATCCATTACCACAATCTGATTGGCCTTGCGGATAGTAGACAAGCGATGCGCAATCACAATAGAAGTACGCCCTTTGATTAAAGTATCAATAGCCTTTTGAACCAGCATCTCACTTTCGCTGTCAATAGAAGAGGTGGCTTCGTCAAGAATCAGAATAACAGGATTATAGAGCAAAGCCCGGGCAAAAGAAATCAGTTGCCGTTGCCCCTGCGACATGGTATTGCCACGCTCCATCACATTGAAATGATAATCGCCGGGCAGGCGCATAATAAAATCGTGAATGCCCAGAATCCTGCAGGCTTCTTTTACTTTGTCCAAAGAAATGTCAGCATTGCGCAAGGTGATATTATCATACACAGTACCTGAAAACAAAAACACATCCTGCAAAACAATACCAATCTGTCCGCGCAAAGAATAGATATCATATTCATTCAACGGTTTGCCATCTATCAAAATCCGCCCGCTTTGTATTTCATACAAACGGTTGAGAATGCTGATAATGCTGGTTTTGCCCGCACCGGTATGACCAACCAGGGCCATTGTTTGCCCTGCAGCAATATCAAAAGAAATACCTCTCAATACCGGCACATCAGCTTTGTAAGCAAAATGTACATCTTCGAAACGAATATCGCCTTTCAGGTTTTCTGCTTTCAATGTGCCATTATTGATTAACACTTCTTCACTGTCCAGGAGATTAAAAATTCTTTCTGCAGCAATCATTCCCATTTGCAACACATTGAACTTGTCAGCCATCATCCTCAATGGACGAAACAGCAAGTTGAGATACATGACGAAAGCGATGATTACACCGGGTGTTACCGTGTGTGCTATCATTCTTTTGGCACCCCACCACACCAGCAATCCCATGGAAACTGCCAGAATAATTTCGACAATCGGGAAGAAAACGGAATAAGCAAAAATGGATTTGATATGTGCGTTGCGATGTTCCTTATTAATGTTGTCAAACTTTTTACTTTCCCGCGCTTCTGCAGCAAAAGCCTGCACAATACTCATCCCCGAAATATGTTCCTGGGCAAACGCATTGAGCGCCGAAACTGCCGTCCGCACCCGCTGAAAAGATTTGTTCACACTTTCCTTAAACCAATAGGTTGCAAGAATAATACCAGGTAATGTAGTGAGGCAAATCAGTGTCAATACCCAATCGGTAGACAACATGGCAATGATAACTGCAATGATGGTGAGCACATCGGCAATGATTGAAATAATGCCTTCCGAGAAAACATCGTTCACAGATTCCATATCGTTGATAGAACGGGTGGTCAGTGTACCAACGGGTGTTTTATCGTAGAAAGAAATATTTTGAAACAACACTTTTTTGAAAACCTGCTGGCGCATATCATTGACCACGCTTTGTCCCATCCAGCTGATGCGGTAAGAAAAAATGAAGCGTAAAATCGTTTCTACCAACAGCAAACCCAATTGAACAGCAGATATCCAGATGAGGCCCTGCAACCACTGATTTTTAATATAAACATCAACTGATTGCTGAATGAGATAAGGCCTGAGGGGTGACAATAAAGCCAGCACCACGCTCAGCACCATTGCCACAACAAAGGTCTTGCGATAGGCATTGGTATAAGAAAAAATTCGGCGAAGCGTGACGAGTGAAAAAGTCTTTTTGGCCTTGTCGGACATAGGGTTATTTTGGACGAGCAAATGTCGTAAGAATCAGGGAATAAACGCCGGGCAAAATCAGGCCTCTATCAAATCGCGGATAACGACCGAAGCTGCTGTGGCACCAAACATTGCCGGCATATAAGAAATCGTTCCGTAAGCGGATTTTTTAAAATTATTGCCATCCGTATACATCAGCGAATCTTTGCCTGGCTGTTCGGGAGAAAAGACGGTTTTTATCCCTTTGCGAATGCCTTCGGCTTTTAATTGTTTGCGTATCTGTTGTGCAAACGGGCAATTGTAGGTTTTAGAGAGGTCTGCCACCTGTATTTGCGAAGGGTCGAAACGCCCGCCGGCACCCATCGAACTGACAATCCGAAGACCTTTATTGAAAGCCGTTTTGATGCAGGTCAGTTTTGGTGTTATACTGTCAATGGCATCAATCATATAATCTGCATCCGTATCCAGCAAGTCCTCAATGGCTTCGGGGCGAATAAATTCGTTGACAACTTTTAATAGCAATTCCGGATTGATGGCCGACAATCTTTCCGCCATCAGTTGCACTTTGCTTTGGCCATGATTGGTAGCGAGTGCAGGCAATTGTCTGTTCCTGTTACTTGGGTCAATCACATCGCCATCGATGATGGTCATACGCCCGACGCCACTTCTGGCAATAAATTCGGCAGCAAAAGAACCAACGCCACCCATCCCGATAATCAGGACGTGGGCATTCATCAGCTTGTTCAGCTTTTCTTTCCCAATCAATAGTTCGGTGCGCGAAAGCCAGGCAGTATCGGTCATCATATAACGAATAAAAGAAGCAAAAATAAAAAACCGGCTTCTATAAAAGAGCCGGCTTTCTAAATATTAGCGTTTAGTTCAAAGCTTATTTATAAACATTCACTACACAAGTGAAGTCCTGAATTTTTTCAATTTGCTGACTGCGGCTCATTTTGCCCAGCTTGCTCGATTTTGGCAAAGTAATATTACTTGCCTGAGGAATATTGCGCAATAAACGCAGCATTGTTTTAGAACTTACAGCATAAGTTGTGCTGATGCTTTTGCTTTCCTTTCCGGTAACAATTCCCACTACAGCACCACTCGCATCAATTACAGGAGCACCGCTCTGACCAGGCTCTGCAGGCAGTTCAAGGCGATATTGCATGGAGTCACCCATATAACCGTTTTTGCTGCTGATATAACCCTCACTATACACCACTTCATCCTGCGGATAACCCAGTGTGAAAATTCTTTCTCCCAAACCTGATTTACCGGTAGCAAAAGAATAAGGAACAGTTCCTTGTTTACTGAATCGGAATTTTTTAGATTCAACTTTGAGGATAGCAATATCAGCATTTGCATCAAAGCTTACAGTTGAAGCTTTATAATAACTGCCATCGCGTGTCTGAATATACAATGAATCGGCGCCTTCAGTAACGTGGTAATTGGTAACGATATAACCGTCGTTGCTCAAGGCAAAACCTGTTCCGCTGTATTTATTTTCTATGGCGGGTTTGTTTGCTTTGGTGTTCAGGTCTTTGATAATACGGTTCTGAGATTGCTTAATACCTTCTATTTCTGTACGAACTTTGCGTAGCTCAGCATACTTTGAAGTTTGCTCCTGGCTGCGATTGTGCCAAAGGTTAGTTCCTAAAGTTGCAATGAGCGCCACACCTGCCGCAACAGCTGCAGTTCTCAGGTAATGCGTACGCAAAGAAATTTTGCGTGGAGCATTTTCTGTTTCAGTTTTGATTTTTTGGTTAATGCTGCCCAGTGTCTGCTGAAATCTTTTTTGCTCGCCATTTTTATTCAGGGAGCGCAGCATGTTGCTTGCTTCCTGAAATTCGTTTGCAAAAGTTTTATCTGATGCAAGACGTTGTTCCAAAGATTTAGTTTCATCTGTGCTCAGGGTTTGGGTTAAATACCCTTCAGCCAGTTTCCAAATATTATTTTCAAGTGACATCTCTCGTTCTCCTTCTTTTATTTATTAACCTGCGCAGTGTAGAATAATTTTTTCAGCCGCGTCAGGCACTTATATTTTTGTGTTTTAGCATTGTCAGGATTGGTGTAACCAAACATACCCGCAATGTCCTGCATACTTTTGTTTTCATTATAAAAGGCTCTCAGCAAACTCCGGCAAGGTTCTCCCAATTCTTCCATCGCTAATGTCAGCTGGTCGAAATGTACTTCCCGTTCTTCCTGCACTTTTATATCATCCTCATAAGCGTGTTGTGTTCCTGCATCTTCTTCGCCACTGTCAAACGGCATAAAATCCGGGCGGCGATTCTGTTGTTCCAGTTTTTTGTACCAGATAAATTTGGATACAGCTACCAAATACGTGCCAATCTTACAAGTCAGCCTGAATTCTTCATTTTGCGCTTTCTGAAACAATATCGTCATCGCCTCCTGAAAAACATCATCTCCATCATCAGCCGAACCTCCGCGTCCCTGCACCCAGGCTTGCACCTGTTTGTAGTTGTCGCGATACACCTGCTCGGTTATTTTGCGGTCGTTGTTAGCGATGCCTTCGAGTAGTTGTTGTTCTTTGAGTAACGAAAGTTGCACTTATTAATACAGATTTTAAGAAAAAGTAACCCAAACAAATAAATAAAAAATAATGACGGGTACGCTCCAAAGGTAAGACTGAAATTTATTTTCTTTTGATTCAGAACGAATAAAGCGCTGAACATTCATAAATTAATCTGCTTATTATTTTAGAAGACTCGAAAATGATTTCTCCCTCCCTTGCAGGAAATACGTTTTATCCAGAAAATGATACGCTAATCCGTATTCTTTGAAAACTCTTAAAAGAAATTTTAAATCCAACAGCATAATTTTTAATTACAAATGAGTTAAACTAAAAAATATTTAAAAATATTGGGTTACCTTTTCTCAGTTTAGGGATTAATGGGAAATTAAACTTTTAAAATAACAATTATGAAATTAGTAAAAATCAGCATCGTTGCCCTTTCAATGGGTCTTTTCTTGGCTTCTTGCGGTGGTAACGCAGAAACTACTGCTCCAGCTGCAGACACTACAGTTGTAGTTGCTCCAGTTGAACCAACTCCAGCTCCAGTTGCAGTTGATTCAGTTGCTGCTCCAGTAGATTCAGTTGCTGCTGCTCCAGCTCCAGCTGCTCACTAATATTTAGTGCACTGAAGAAAAGCATCGATAAAAATGCTACTTAATTAAGGCTCCGACTCTGTTGGAGCCTTAATTTTTTGATTTACATTAGCGCAATGGCAAAAAATAAAAAATCTTCACCGCGTTCTTTCTGGCATTTTATCAGAAAGTCGTTTATCATTCTCTTCATTAGTTCTCTGGTTTATTTGTTTTTATGCAAATGGATCATGCCACCCATTACCATCACACAATTAAGCGCTGCTTTGAGCGGCGACGGACTGAAAAGGGATTATGTTAGCTGGGACGTCATTTCTCCCAATGTAAAACTTGCAGCCATCGCTTCCGAAGATCAGCTGTTTGCAGAGCATGGAGGCTTTGACTGGAAGGCGATTGAAAAAAGCATTGATCCACCGGCACAACGCAAAAAGAAAAAAAGAGCATTGGGCGCCGCAGCCAGCACCATCAGCCAGCAGACAGCCAAAAATGTTTTTTTGTGGCAAGGTTCAGGTTGGGGCCGATATGTTCGCAAGGTTCCTGAACTGTTTTATACGAAAATGATTGAATTGATTTGGGGGAAACAACGCATTATGGAAGTTTACCTGAACACTATTGAAATGGGCAGAGGTATTTATGGAATCGAAGCTGCTGCGCAAAACTATTTCCATAAACCGGCCAGCCGTTTGAGCAAAAATGAAGCAGCCATGATTATTGCCTGTCTTCCCAACCCTAAAATATACACCGTAGTTCCGCTGAGTAAAAGGGTTTCGTGGCGCTACCCGAAAATATTGCGGCAGATGAATAACCTGGATGGCGATAAAGATGTAGCAGAACTGATTCGATAAGCAAAAAAAAAGCGGCTCAACAAAATGTGTTGAGCCGCTTTTCAATTAAACAATTCCTACAGGTTTCCTATTGATTTATCTTTAGGGTACTTTACAGAATAATTAAGTTTAAGCGTTTTCAATTCGCTGCCTTTCAGTGACAAATCCCATTGAACAGCACCGGTTTCTTCATTGATTTTAGCACCTGAAGCCTCTTTGTCTTCTATCACAATATCCTTGTCATTGCTAATCGGGAATTGTTCCAGCACAACCAGATCAATGTTTTCCTTTTTCGTATTGCGGACTTCTATGGTATAGCCATAAGAGCGGCGAATGTTGGTACCGATTGTTTTGACAGAGCGGTAATTTTTATCATTTTCCCTGCGAACTATTATTTTCTTATCACGTCCCAGGGAAAGGTTCAGGGTATCTTTTACATTACGCATATCAATATAACCTTGTCCGACATAAGCACCTTCATAGAAAATATTGGTCGAAGCCGGCATCAGGTTCAAATCTTCCCAGTTGGTGACACGCGCCTGCAGGAAGGCATCTCTGTCCAGTTTGGGTGCAACAAAATAACGATAGGTTGCAGGTAATTCATAATCCTTTACAGCGACAAGGTGCTCCTGTCCATCACTTGGGATCGTGTAATTCAGATCAATATCAAATGTAGTGTTTATACCACTATTGTCCACTTGCACATAATCTCCTATAGATTCCTTTTTGGCATCGTCAAGAGCCCCTCCAACTCCATATTGGCCACTATCAGACCTGAATGCACTCATTTCTGCCACCGGAGCAGCATTCAGCATTTTAGCTTTATTAGTATAACTGTTTCTTGGCATTGCCTGATAAAATGATAAATACCAAGGATTCATCAATGGCGCCTCGGCTCCTTCATTTGGATTGCCGGTCGATAAAGAGAGTTTAACATTATCCCATTTCACACCTGAATTCTGAACAATATTTGCTTTGTAAATCAGTTTCACCGGAGTGTTGATTTTGTCCACACGCAGATCGTAGCTTGGCGTCCAGCTTGCATTTGGCGTTACGTAGCTGATCGTCACGTTAGCCATGGTTGCAACAGAAGAATAGAATTTAACCAGCAATTGTCCTCCCGGCTGAAAATCCTTCCTGCGCTCTTCATCCAGCTGTTTGTTCAATAAGGCCAGACGTTCATTCGTTTTATTTATTTTTCTATCCAAAGCATGACCTTCTTCCAATAAGCCATTCATCTTGGCATTAATTAAATCGAGTAATTTTTGCAATTCCAGGACAGATAAACCTGTATTTGAACCGGAAACTTTTCTGTTTTCTTTTATGACGGCCAATTGTTCATTTAAAACGGACTTTTTATCTGTCAATGATTCATTTTGCTGGCTCAGAAAATCAATACTATCCTTTATTCCCTGTGCTTTCGGAGACAGGTTATTGCTGACCAGATAATCATTTTGTGCGGTTGCAGACTGAACTATCACCCCATTCCCTACTCCAACGGAAATGCTTTGCTGTACGATGTTTCCGGCGATATTGGTAAACAAAACTTCAGATTCACCTTGCGGTAAAGTAAGCTTAGCGGTATTTTCAATTTCGGCACCACTTAAGAATACGGTAATGTGTTCTATGGTAGCTTTTTGCTTTATTTGAGCCTGCACGCTTCCTGCAATTAATAGCAGAGCGGCAACACTAAAAATCCTGATCGGATAAGTCATATTTTTTTTGAATTTTGGTATAGACTGAAGAAGATGCCTGAAGTTTATTATTCCACACCAAATCTGTTACTATTTCATAAAAATGTAGGATTCGATATCCTTTTTTGTGATTTTTTTATCAGAAAGGATAATGAGACGCTCTACCACATTTTTCAGTTCACGAATATTTCCTGTCCAGTTATGTTTGGCCAGCATTTGCAAAGCTGCTGGTTCAATTTCCTTTACAGGTTGATTGTACTCCCCGGCAATTTGCACCAGGAAATGTTCTACCAGCAAGGGAACATCTTCCCTTCTGTCGTTCAGCGAAGGCACATGAATCAAAATAACGCCCAGCCTGTGGTACAAATCCAGGCGGAAGTTTTTGTCCGCCACTTCCTGCATCAAATCCTTGTTGGTCGCCGCTATTACTCTTACATCAACTTTAATTTCAGTATCACCACCTACTCTTGTAATTTTTCCTTCCTGCAGCGCACGCAAAACTTTTGCCTGTGCATCTAGGCTCATATCGCCGATTTCATCCAGAAATAGGGTTCCGCCACTGGCTTGCTCAAACTTGCCAATCCTTGTTTTTACCGCTGAAGTAAAAGAACCTTTCTCGTGGCCAAACAATTCACTTTCTATCAGTTCACTCGGAATGGCCGCGCAGTTTACTTCCACCAATGGACCTTTATTCCGGTTGCTGTGTTTATGAAGGTTACGGGCAACCAATTCTTTTCCTACACCATTTTCACCGGTAATTAAAACCCGGGCTTCGGTCGGTGCAATTTTTACCAGGGTATCACGAATTTTCTCCAATGCTTCGGAACAGCCAATCATATCCGATTCGCCAAACGATTTTTGTTCTACTTTTTTACGCAACTGTTTTGTTTCCACCACCAGTTCTTTTCTTTCCATTGCATTGCGCAAGGTGATGAGTAAACGGTTAAGGTCAGGTGGTTTTGAAATATAATCAAAGGCGCCTTTCTTCACAGCCTCTACAGCGGTTTCGATATTTCCATGGCCGGATATAATGATAATTTGCGTGTCAGGCTTTTCAAGCATTACTTTTTCCAACACCTCAATGCCATCCATTTTTGGCATTTTAATGTCGCAAATCACGCAATCATAATTATTCGAAAGGATTTTCTTCAATCCTTCAGCACCGTCTGATGCTTCTTCAACTTTATACCCTTCGAAAGTAAGAATCTCTGTGAGTGTGCTTCTTATTGCTCTTTCATCATCTATTACCAATATCGTTTGCGACATTCTTCAGTATTTTTTATTTTAGTAAAGTTCCGTTTTTGTATTTCAAGGAAGGCAATGTACCCCCATCTTCTTTGTATTGTTTCCACACCCCGTCCTTTTCTCCGGCCACATAACTACCTTCAGCTTTAAGTTTTGCATTATCATAAAACTCTTGCCAAAGCCCAACCTGTTCATCATTAGCATATTCTCCTTTTTCACTTGGCACGCCCAATTCGTTATACATGGTCACTTTACCATTTAGCTTTCCTTTCGCATATATGTACTCGGCTGCCTTATTTCCATTTTCATAATACCAGGTGGCGCGCCCATTTTTAACCCCCTCAAGATAAACACATTGCTCCTGTTTGTGCCCATTTTTATACCATTTATTATAGCTGCCATTCAGGATACCTTTCCGGTAGTAAATTTCTTCAAGAATATAGGCTCCCTTATTATAAACCCTCGTAGGACCATTCTGCAAATCATTTTCATAAGTCTCCATCCGCTCAATAAAACCATCTTCGCCTGTGTGGAGAAACAAACCATTTTTCTTCCCGTTTCTATAGGTGATTATTTCCTGCGGAAAACCGGTTTCCCAATAACTGTTCCAGGTTCCTTCCTTCAAGCCGTTCCGCATTAATCCTTCTGCAAGTATGTTTTTGTTGCCGATTACCTGAATCATTTCCCAGCCATCGGCCTGCTTTATTCTTGCGGTATCAAATGGTTGCGCAAAAAGTTGAGTACTGATAATAAAAGTGATTGAAAATAAGGTTGATTTCACCCATTTCATGGTTTGGATATTTTGTACGAAAATAACACATTATCAGAAAGAGAAACCCAATATTACTTTTGTACTTAACTTGCCGTGTTCTTCCTTATTAAAATTATTAAAATGAACTATTCCTTTCCTGCTTTGCTGGCATTCTGCGCTGCAGCCTCTTTAAATGTTATGGCACAAAAAATTGAATACCCGATTACACAAACAGTCAGTCAGACTGACGATTATTTTGGCACGAAAATAAACGACCCTTATCGCTGGCTGGAGGATGATACTGCAAAAAATACAGAAGCCTGGGTGAAGGCCCAGAATAAAGTAACGAATCAATATTTGTCGGCCATTCCGTTCAGGGATAAAATTAAAAAACGCCTGACAGAGCTCTGGGATTATCCCAAAAATTCGGCTCCTCAAAAAGAGGGAGATTACTTTCTGTTATATAAAAATGACGGTCTGCAAAATCAATCTGTCCTGTGTGTAAAAAAAGGTTTGGAAGGCAAGGAAGAAGTGTTGATTGACCCCAACAAACTTTCTGCTGATGGAACAGTAGCCTTGCAGGCCACAGCAATGTCCAAAGGCCGGAAATACTTCGGATACGCCGTTTCCGCATCAGGCTCCGACTGGCAGGAAATTTATATCATGGATTTCGCGACCAAAAAATTGCTCAACGAAAAGCTGGAGTATGTAAAATTTACAGGGATCAGCTGGGCTGGTGACGATGGCTTTTACTACAGCGGATATGACCGCCCGAAAAATGAAGCAACCAAATTTTCTGCCAAAACAGAATTTCAGAAAGTTTATTATCATAAAATCGGAACTGCTCAATCGGCCGACCAATTAATCTATGAAGACAAGGAACATCCCCTTCGTTATGTAGGCGCCGAACTTACGGAAGATGAGCGTTTCCTGATATTGAGTATTTCGGAAGGAACTGATGGTAGTGAAATCAAAGTGAAAGACCTGAGCAATAAACAGGCAAAAGACTTTATTACAGTAGTTCCCGGCTTCAAAACAAATGCCAATATTGTAGACAATGTGGGTGGAATGCTGTTGGTGCAAACAAATGAAAATGCGCCAAACTACAAGGTCATTATAATGGACCCCAACAACCTTAAATCGGGAACAAAAACCATTATTCCGGAACAAAAAGAAAAACTGGAAGGCGTGAGCACAGGTGGCGGTAAACTATTTGCCAATTACCTCAAAAATGCCTGCACCGAAGTGGTGCAATATGCTACGAACGGTGTTTTGGAACGCAAAATAACATTACCTGGTTTAGGAACGGCTTCCGGCTTTGGCTCATACAAAGAAGATGATTATTTCTTTTACACCTTTACGTCTTACGTCTATCCTCCTACGATATTCAAATACGATATCAACACAGGAAAATCGGAATTGTTTAAAAAATCAGAAGTAAAATTCAATCCTGATGAATATGAAACCCGACAGGTTTTCTTTCCTTCAAAAGACGGATCAAAAGTTTCGATGTTTATTACGCATAAAAAAGGCTTGAAACTGGATGGCACTAATCCCACCTTGCTGTATGGATACGGCGGATTCAACATCAGCCTCACTCCGGCGTTTTCTGTTGCCAATATGGTTTTTCTTGAAAATGGTGGTGTGTATTGCGTGGCCAATCTGCGCGGTGGTGGCGAATATGGTGAAGACTGGCACAAAGGCGGAATGCTGAGCAAAAAGCAAAATGTATTTGATGATTTTATTGGTGCTGCAGAATTTTTAATTGCAGAAAAATATACCAGTCCTAAACGCCTGGCGATTCGCGGTGGGTCAAACGGTGGCCTCTTAGTGGGGGCATGCCTGGCGCAGCGCCCTGAGTTGTTTGCTGTCGCTATTCCACAGGTTGGCGTGCTGGACATGCTGCGGTATCACAAGTTTACTGTAGGCTGGGGCTGGGCAGTAGAATATGGCAGCAGCGACAAAGCAGAAGATTTCAACTATCTGATTCAATATTCTCCCTTGCACAACCTGAAAAAAGGCATGTGTTATCCGGCGACTATGATTACGACTGCAGATCATGATGACCGCGTTGTTCCCGCACACTCATTCAAATTTGCGGCAACCTTACAATCAGCACAATCCTGCGAAAAACCAACTTTAATAAGAATCGATGCGAAAGCGGGCCACGGTGCCGGGAAACCAACCACAAAACTGATTGATGAAGCGGCTGACATCTGGAGCTTCGTTTTCTACAATATGGGCGTTAATCTTTAAATTTCTGTATCTGTATTTTAGAAAAATGCCATCCGTTTTGGGTGGCATTTTTAATTTCTAAGGACCATTCCGAAAACATAAATCAGGTACATTTGCTCTTCCTTATGAAAAAGCTGGCCTCCATCAATAAATATTTTCTGAAGCACAAGTGGCGACTTATTTCCGGGATATTTTTTGTTGCCATTTCAAATCTTTTTGCGGTAATCCCACCCACTGTTATCAGAACCGTTATTGACTCTGTGCAACAGGAAATTCAGAGCTATCAGTTGTTGGCAAATACTTCACTGAAAGACGAGATGCAGTCCTATATTTTCGGGCAGGTATTCTGGTACGGACTATTGTTACTTGCCCTGGCCTTACTACGTGGTATTTTTATGTTTTTCATGAGGCAGACCATCATTGTAATGTCACGCCATATTGAATACGACCAAAAGGCTGAAATATATAATCATTACCAAAAACTGGATACTCAATTTTTCAAAACACATTCCACCGGAGATTTGATGAACCGTCTCTCTGAGGATGTTTCGCGCGTCAGGATGTTTACCGGTCCGGCAATTATGTATACCACCAACCTTGTTGTATTAACAGTAATGTGTGTGTGGGGAATGCTGCGGGTCAATCCTTTACTGACTGTTTGCGTGATTGTACCCTTACCGGTTTTAGGGATTGTTATTTACCTGGTCAACAGTATTATTTATAAAAAGAGCACCAAAATTCAGGAGCAATTATCAGACCTCACCACCACGGCACAGGAAGCATTCTCAGGTATTCGCGTGATTAAATCCTTTGTACAGGAGAAAAATATCCTTCGGTTTTTCACCAATAATTCTGAAGCGTATAAAAAGAGCACCGTAAACCTGGCCTTTACAGAAGCGATTTATTTTCCGGCGATGAACCTCTTCATTGGCCTGAGTATGATCAGTACGATTCTGGTGGGTGGCTATTTTACCATTCTTGGCAAGGCTACTGCCGGCAATATAGCCGAGTTTGTTATTTACATCAACCTGATGATGTTCCCGAT
>DLGS01000072.1:2638-11678 GCA_002482815.1 Bacteroidetes bacterium UBA7688 | reverse complement strand
TGATAATGGCCCGGATATGTTGCTCGAATTGGGAGGTTACATTTCCTTCGATGCTGTGGTGGCCGCTGTTGTGTGCCCGTGGGGCAATTTCATTGACCAACACTTTTCCTTGTTTTGTGACAAACATTTCTACTGCCAGAATACCGACAATATTGAGTTTTGTAGCAATACTGATGGCAATTTCGTTGGCTTGTTTTTCTACATCTTCACTTATAGTTGCCGGAGAAAAAAGAAACTCAACGAGGTTGGCTTCAGGATTAAAGGCACATTCTACTGCGGGGAAACAATTGATATCGCCGCTTTCGTTGCGTGCTACAATCACAGAAATTTCTTTATCGAAATCAATCAGTGTTTCAAGAACGCTGGGGACATCAAAAGCATTTTCCAGCTGATCAGCACTTTTCAATTTTACGACACCTTTGCCATCATAACCACCAGTGCGCATTTTTTGAAAGAACGGAAAAGAGGCAGCGTGTTGTAAAAGTTCACTTTTATCTTTTACAAGAAAAAAATCAGGACTGGGGATATTGTTTTCTTTGTAAAATAATTTCTGCAGGCCTTTATCCTTTATCAGTTCAATCACTTCCGCCTGCGGAAAAACCTTCTTGCCTTCGCTTTGTAATTTTTTCAAAGCTTCGGTATTTACATTTTCGATTTCGATGGTGATGACATCTTTGTCCTGCCCGAAAGCATAAACAGCGTCAAAATCATTGAGGTTGCCAACAGTGAATTCTGTTGCAATATTTTTACATGGAGCGTTTGGGTCAGGATCCAGGCAGCATACAGGCAAATTGAGGTTAATGGCCGATTGAATCATCATACGGCCAAGCTGTCCGCCACCCAGCACGCCAATTTTTATAGTATCCGGTTGAATGTATTGTTGCAAATCAGATTTGTTTTTCTGAGTGCAAAATTAAGGGAAAGGATTTGGTTGAACTATAAAATAATGTGGCCAATATGCGAATATAAAGGAATGTGGGATTAATGCTTTTACCCGTAACTGGACAATATCTCCTATACCTTATTCCCCTTCTTTGCATTACAGCTGTTGCACATTGGTTGAAGGTTTTCAATATTATCTTTTCCGCCCAAACTCCTTGGAAGGATATGATCAATGGTCATCAGTTCGAAATCCTTTGTATAAACATCTATATGAAAACCACCGGCATTGTTTGCGGCTTTAATCAGGTAGGTGCCTTTTTTATTGCAGGAAGGATTCGCGCAATCCAGGCCGTAGGTGCTGAATACACGTAGCCTTTTGTGATTACTGAATTTGGTGTGCAGCAATGACAGATCAAAGCATTCAACAAAAGTGTAACTGTGTCCTAGTTTTTGTGGGAAAGTCATTCATTGTTTTTCTGACTGCGAAATTAAGGGAAAAGATTAGTGAGTCTCTTTGGATATTTGACGATTATTTCCGTCTTAATGTTTCTATTAATTTCAGAAGGGCACTCCTGTTTTTTGAAGTATGATAGAATTTAGGAAGTTTTTCTAAGAGCGTAAATCCGGATCTGTCTTTATGTTCTCTTAAGGTTGCACTTATGTATTGTTCTAAATAATCCAGATGTTGATAATTGTATGCGTAAAATATTTCATTCTTAAAAGGATGTTCTAGCCACAACTTTGCATTAAAGAAAGTATGTGCCGGATGAAACATTGAGTAGTTTAAGACTGTTGTAGGAACGGCTTTGTTCAAGCCACAAGCTGTACATAACATCTTAGCACATTCTGCCTGAAAATCTGCGCTAGCTATACCTTGGTTGCCACAAGAAGGACAAATAATCAATACTTCACCATAAAAACTTCCTATACCCCAGTTTCTATCAGCAAATCTTATAGGGTCTGCCATTTTAATGTTTTTTAAAACTCAAATATAGAATATGTATTTCACCAAACATGTAAATTCATCCAAGTACATTCTCACATTTCCACATTCTCTAAAAACCCTAAATTTGCCGGATGGAATTACCGGAACATTTACTTTTTGAGCAATTGGCAAATGGCTTGCCTTCGTCAATCACCTTGCCTGCTGCGGCCTTAGAGCGCGTGGCGATCAACCGTGCTTACCTCGACGAAAAACTGAAACAAGGAAAAGTGCACTACGGCATTAACACAGGATTCGGTTCATTGTGCAATGTGGTAGTGAGCAACGACGAATTGTCATTGCTTCAGGAAAACCTGGTGTGCAGTCACGCTTGCGGGTTTGGAGAAATGGTTCCGGTGGAGATTGTTCGCTGGATGTTGTTCCTGAAAATAAAAGGATTGTGTGGCGGATACAGCGGCGTGCGCACCATCATTGTGGAAAGACTGGTAGATTTCTACAACAAAGGCATTATTCCTGTGGTGTTCGAGCAGGGATCCCTTGGTGCTTCGGGCGATCTGGCTCCGCTGGCACATTTGAGCCTGCCGCTTTTGGGTAAAGGAAAAGTACATTACAAAGGAGAAATAGTTGATTCGATCGTTGCACTGAAAGCAGAGGGAATTGAACCGATTGCCTTGGCAGCCAAAGAAGGCTTGGCCCTGCTGAACGGAACACAGTTTATGAGTTCTTACGCAAGCTGGGCATTGGTAGCGGCAAAAAGATTATCCGGCTGGGCCGATTTGATTGCTACACTTTCGGGTGAAGGCTTTATGATGAAAGCCGATCCGTTTCATCCGCGCATCCACACCTTGCGCCCACATGCCGGACAAATAAAAACCGCAGAAAACGTGCGCCATTATCTTGCCGGCAGCACTTTGCAACAACAATATAAAGAACAGGTTCAGGATCCATACTCTTTCCGCTGTGTGCCACAGGTACATGGTGCAAGCAAAGATGCGTTGGGCTTTTTCGAGTCGGTGGTGACCACAGAAGTAAATGCTGTAACCGACAATCCATTAGTGCTGCACGATGAAGACACCATTGTAAGCGGCGGTAATTTCCACGGTCAACCTTTGGCTTTGCAACTGGATTTCCTGGCGATTGCCATGGCCGAGCTGGCCAATATTTCTGAGCGCCGCACTTATCTTTTGGTAAGCGGACAAAGAGGTCTTCCTCCGTTCCTTGCGCCCAGTGCGGGTCTGAACTCAGGCTTTATGATTGCCCAATACACTGCGGCGAGCATCGTAAGCCAGAACAAACAATATTGCACACCGGCTTCGGTGGACAGTATTGTGAGCAGCAACGGACAGGAAGATCACGTGAGTATGGGGGCGAACGCCGCTACGAAATTGTATAAAGTAATGCAGAATGTTCAACGCGTATTGGCGATTGAATTGCTGTGTGCGGCTCAGGCGTTGGATTTCCGCCGCCCGGAAAAAACATCAGAAGCGCTGGAAAAAATTCATTCGGCTTTACGTGCACAGGTTTCCTTTATGGACAAAGACCGGGTACTGCACGAGGATATGATTGTTGCAGAAAAGTTTTTGGATAAGGAATTGGAGAGCTATTTGTAGGATTCATACAAACAAAATACAAGTGCTTGTATTAACGGGCACCTGTTTTTTATTTTTTTATTTCTACTAATCTTTTACTCGTTATTATACTGTCTTTATTAAAGTTGATAGATAAGTTTTTTATAAAAACAGGGTCTATATCAGAACCATATTTTACTTCGATATTGTATGTTATTTGTGCTGAGTCACTAAAATCCGGACGTCCTAATATGTGTAATATTGATGATAAATGTTGCCCTTCAAACATTACATTTTCTAACACCCCGTCAAGGATTTTAGCTCTTCCTGGATGGTCATTAAAACTATCTGTTCCCTCCCAATCCGGAATGTCAAATTTAAACTTTTTAAAAGTTTCAACATAAAAAACAGGTATATATCCTACTCCATTATTAGAATCAGGATAAATAACCTTTCCTGTAATCTTATACCAAAAACCCGGTTGATGAAAAATTTTCGTGTAGTCAAGTTCGTCCTGAGGAAAATTTCCACACACCTTTATATCGCATACAGCAGCGTACGATCTATTTCCTGGTAATTGTTTCGGAATGGTTAGTTTTCCCTGAATAATAAACAAATCCATACTGCCCGTCCAAGCTCCGTGATACGCTATTATGGTATCCGGCTTTTGTCCGCTCATTAAAGAGTAGGCTTTCTTTTGTTGCGGAGTGTTATTATATTTATGGAAACAGGATGAAAAAAAAGCTATTATGATAATTGTCCCTACAATTTTTTTCATCTGTATACAAATATTAACAATTGAATAGTTTCTATCCCCAAGCTTGCCAGTTTTTGAATTTTATTCAACAAACTTGATCTGTTATTTCACTTCTTTCACGCTGTCATCGCTCAAAACAAACTTGATCGGAATCTGAAAATAAACCCTGATGGGTTTCCCATTATTTCGACCGGGTTTCCACGGAGGCATATTGGCAACTACTCTTTCTGCCTCTCTATTTAATCCGTAACCAAACTGCTCTTTTGTAGACACGCTATCAATAGAGCCG
This sequence comes from Bacteroidetes bacterium UBA7688, assembly GCA_002482815.1. Classification (GTDB taxonomy): domain Bacteria; phylum Bacteroidota; class Bacteroidia; order Chitinophagales; family Chitinophagaceae; genus Rurimicrobium. The sequence goes on along the minus strand of DLGS01000072.1, from coordinate 7,239 downwards.
TATTCATTAACAATAAACTTTACCCTTACAGTGGCTTCTTTTTTAAAGTTTGTAGCACTATCGGGATAGTGAACAGCGTTGGCAATATATGCATAGAGTGCTGAATCTCCCCCGGGGAATTCAGGCATTTGTTCTACCACCTTAATGATGAAATCCTTATTACGCGATTTACGTTTTTTTTGTGCATTTACATTGTGCAGACTTGCTGCCAGGAAGACGAGCAGCATGGTGCTGTACTTGATCATAATGTTTTCCTATTTCTTAATTCTAAAATTGATTGGCAGGGTATAGTACATTTTTACTGGTCTTCCGTCGCGCCTGGCTGGATTCCACTTTGGCATCAGCCCGATGATGCGGATTCCTTCTTCAGTAAATCCGTAACCATTCTTAGTGAGCGGCGTGATTTTTGAAATACTCCCATCCTCACTTACCAAAAACTTAAACACCGCTTTACATTCCTTTTTAGCTGCTAAAGCCTTTGGAGGATATTTCATCTTTTTGCTTAAAAAGGCAAACATGGCTTTGTTCCCTCCGGGAAATTGGGGGTCCTGAATTTCAATTTTAATGGTGTGCTTTTGTCCCTCCATAGGTGCAGGTTGGGGCTCTTGTCCTTTAGCAGAAATTCCTGCACAAAAGACAATACAGCCCAAAAGCAACATTCTTATTCTTGTTTTCATAACGAATATCAACTTGTTTTATTCCGCTTCTTCTCCCTCTTTTTCTTTTTTCTTTTTTGATTTCTTTTCCTTTGTTTCTGTGTCCTCTGATTCGTTTTCCCTGGACCCTTTTCTCTTTACTTCTTTTTCCCGTGGTTTGTTTTCCATCGCCTCTTCTGCATCTTTAGGAATTGAAAACAGGATCGGTAATTGAAAATAAACCTTTACTGCCTTACCGCTTTGTTTTCCCGGTTTCCACTGAGGCATTGACTCTACCACCCTCACCGCTTCTTCATCCATCCCATATCCTATTGGCCTTACGGACATTGCATTCCTGATATCACCGTTTTCATCGACTACAAATTTGACATAAACCTTTCCTTCCCTTTCTTCATCCAGGGCTTCTTCAGGATACTTCAGATTCGCCTTCAGGTATTTCAGCATTTCGCTCTCGCCTCCGGGAAATTCAGGCATTTGTTCTACAAAAGTAAACACGCTAACCGCACCAGGTTGTGGTTGCGGACCGCTACTTGTACCGCTATTTTCTTTTGGAGCTTCAACCGGTTCTGTCTGGGCATGTGCAACAATTGTAGATGTTGCCAGGGCCGCCATTAAAACAAACTTCTTCATCTGATAAATATAATTGATTTTGCAAAAGGAGTTAATTTTTACAATATCCTGAAATATATTTTCAGTTAGCAGAAATAGTACGTTTACCTTTGGGAGAAGAAATGATTTCTGATATGAAAAGAGATATTGAGAACCTGGAAGATATTCAATTAGTCGTCAATACTTTTTATGGCCGTGTGCAGAAAAATAATCTGATAGGCCCCATTTTTGCCAGCAGAATAACGGACTGGACGCCGCACCTGGAGAAGATGTACCGGTTTTGGCAAACAATTTTATTACACGAGCATACTTATAGTGGCAGCCCCTTTCCTCCACATGCCACATTACCCGTTGAGCAGGAACATTTTGATACCTGGCTCGGATTGTGGGAGGCTGTGATTGATGAATTTTTTGAAGGAGAAAATGCAACAGAAGCTAAGAGACGCGGAAAAATTATGGCCCAGCTTTTTCATTACAAAATAGACTATCTGAAAAATCATCCGCAGATGAAACCCCTTGTATAAAAAAACATTTTAAAATGAAAAATTACGAAACTGTCAGCGAAGCGGTGAACGACCTTATAGCCCGCGGCTACACCTCCGATTTCAACCTGCATCCCGAAGGTGAAAAACTAATTTGCAATACAGACCAGACTTCGCTTGCACCTGAAGATTTTGAAATTGATGAAATACATCGTTTTGAAGGCCAAACCGACCCGGGAGACGAGATGATTGTATTTGCTATTTCTTCTCCCACCCATAATATTAAAGGAATTGTTGTGAATGCATTTGGCATTTATGCCGATGCCTCATCCAGCAAAATGGTGGCGCATTTAAGCAAACACCTGTAAATTTTTTGTGTTCAAAATAAAACTCACCCTTTTTTCCCTTTGGGAAGAACACCAAAATATTGGGCTAAGGCAGTATCTTAGCGCCTCTAATTTTCATCAACACTTTTAATTTAAATGAAAAAAATGTTATTCATTGCTTCGGCAATGCTTCCGGTTTTTGCGTTTGCGCAGGACGACCTTGTAAAAAAGCTTGAAAAGAACAGCAGTGACAGTTCGAAAGCTAAATTTGTATTCACCAAGGGCATCGACCTCGAAAGAACTTCCGTTAAAGCGCAGGGAAGTTCCGGCACTTGCTGGTCTTATTCCACCAATTCCTTTTTAGAAAGTGAAATGATCCGTGCAGGAAAGCAACCTGTGGAACTGGCACAAATCTTCTCTGCCCGCAATGTATATCTCGAAAAAGCTGATGCCTACATCCGCATGCATGGCTCTGTTTCCTGGGGTGATGGCGGTTCTTGCCACGATGTTATTAATATGTTTGACAAGTATGGCGCCATGCCTCAATCCGAATTTACAGGATTGAATTATGGAATGAGCAAAAACAAATTCGCCGAAATGCAGGCTGTTCTTCAGGCCATGCTGGATGCCCTGGTAAAAAATCCAAACGGAAAATTATCGCCAAACTGGAAAAAAGCGTTTACTGCGGTAATGGATAGTTACCTTGGGGAAGTGCCTGAAACCTTCAAATGGAAAGGCAAAACCTACACGCCACAAAGTTTTGCAGACGAAGTGGTTGGTCTTGACGCCAGTAATTATGTGGAACTTTCTTCTTTTACAGATAAACCTTATTACAAGAAAACCATGTTGATGGTACCGGACAACTGGAGCTTCGACAAAGTATATAATGTAAAAATGAGAGACATGACCGATATCATTGATTATGCGCTCAGCAAAGGTTATACCGTATCGTGGGCAACTGATGTGAGCGAAAAATCTTTCAGCTGGAAAAACGGTGTGGCTTATGTTCCCGAGAAAGATTATGACGATATGAGTGATACTGAAAAGAAAGAAATGTTCAATGGCCCGATGCCTGAACGCGTAATCACACCAGCAATGCGCCAGCAGGCTTTTGACAATTACAGCACTACCGACGACCATGGAATGCACATTGTAGGAACTGCGACCGACCAGAAAGGCCGCGAGTATTATGTGGTAAAAAACAGCTGGGGCACAACAAACGATTACAAAGGATATTTGTATGTTACCAAAGCTTATGTACAATATAAAACAACAGCATTCCTGCTCAACAAAAATGGCATTCCGCCATTGCTGAAAGAGAGAATGAACATCAATTAAAAACACATTTTGAAATAATTAAAACCCTGTCTTCTAACAAAGGCAGGGTTTTCTGTTGGAAAAGGTTTTATTTTTGAGGCCAATATGTACATTCAAAATCAGAAATTCAGCGACGAAGAAACCTTGCTCGAACAATTGTTTGACTTTTCCCTTGGCGAAGCAGAACCTGCTGTAATGGGAATGATTAGTGAAATAAACCAGGAAGTACTGAACAATAAAGCCTTTCAGGATTATAAAGCCACACTTAGCGACGATGAAGAAATAATGGAACTTGACGACGAGGAAAGGCGCATCCGCTTAGCAGAACAACTGATGGCTGTTTATCAAAGTTTTGAGGTGGAAAAAAATCAGCTTTTTGGTATTAGCGGAACGGGAAAAATATTGCTTTATTCCATTGATCTTTACTAGTCCATGTTTACCATTTCACTCCATAAAGTAAAAATTTTTGCACCGCTTGGCCTTTATCCGCAGGAACTGATTTTAGGCAACCGGTTTGAGGTGGATATTGACATTCAAACGGAAGTAAGTGACGAAAATGGACGGTTTGTTGATTATACTATTCTCAACTCTTTAATACAAAGCACCTTTAAATCAGACATACATACCCTGGAGAAAATTGCCCAAACTATCCACACTGCAGCATTTGAGCAATTCCCCTTTATCAAACATACAAAAGTCACCGTTCGGAAAATGAATCCCCCTATGCCCGGTGATATGGCTTGTGCGCAGGTTGTATTTGAAAAGTAAACCCTCTTTAAATCTATCTGAGTAAGGTAATGTCACCCTTAAAGACAAGCTCTTCTCCTTCGGAGGTTTTGCCGTTTATAAAATAATGGTAAGAGCCAGTGCTACATTCTTTACCATTCATTGTACCATCCCAATATTGATTTGGATCTTCGGTGGTGAAAACACATTGCCCCCAGCGATTATAGACACTCCATAATGACATTGTAAAATTACAAACGTCAATTATTTTTATTCTGTCATTTATCTGGTCATTATTCGGGGTAAACCCGTTGGCAATTTTTAATTTGGATTTTCCTTCAAACTGAACCAAGACCGTGTCAGAACTTGTACAACCGTTTATATCGGTACCCCAAACGGTAAAAACTATACTATGCGAAGGATATATTTGCGTGGTGCTGTTATTAGGGTTGTCGCAATAAACAGCGGGTTCCCATCTGTATTTT
>DLGS01000072.1:0-2584 GCA_002482815.1 Bacteroidetes bacterium UBA7688 | reverse complement strand
CTGTATTTTTCAGCATTCGCACCAATAAGTGTAGTGCTTGGATTCTGGCAGTCTAAATTTTCCTTTTGTGCAGAACCTCTTACCTGTTTTAACGGAAAAATTCTTGTATTAATACTATCATACCCCACACACCCAAGGCTATCTGTTCCCTTTACAATGTATTTTACGCTGGAGACCAACGAAAGAGTGGGATTAGCAATTGTAAATGAACTCAAGCCCTCACGAGGCGACCATTCATACGTTTTTGCTCCGGTTGCATTAAGAATAATCTTTGTGTCAGCACAGGCAATTGTATCCTTTGGTGATGCGTAGACAACAGGTGAAGGATATATGGTTACCATAACAGAATCTGACCCGTAACAACCATTTTTATCTTTTCCGGTTACAACGTAAATACCACTTTTTTTATCTTTTAGAGTGGGATTGGGAATTAGAGGGTTGTCGAAATTTGTTGATGGGCTCCAGCTGTAAGATTCTCCACCAGTAGCATTTAATTGTATGATGGCGTCATAGCACCCTTTAATACTTTTGGGTTTTGCAACAATATTGGCATTATCTGTAACCGTGATGGTGATGGTGTCTTTATCTATGCAACCAAAAGAATCAGTAACCGTCAGAATATAACTTTTTGTAGCAGAAAGTGTTGCGAGAGTTGTGTCTGTCGATGTGGATGATAAACCCGCCGAAGGGGACCAGCTATAGTATCTTCCACCTTTTCCGTTTAGCATTATATTTATCGAAGTTGCAGCGCCCTTACAGATAGAGGTGTCCGCCCCTGCATCGGCGAAAAACTTTGTATAAATATTAATTGGGATGGTGGCGGTGTCTTTACAACCCAGGCTATCTGTTACTATAAGCCTTACATTGTAAAATCCCGGACCACCATAAATATGCGAAGGATTGGGCAAGGAGGACGTACCACCATCTCCAAAACTCCAGTTCCAGCTGGCAATACCTTTTGTTCCCAATTTTGTGGTATCGGTAAACTGATATCCGTAACAGGAAATAACCGAATCTTTAAAACCTGCTATAAAATCATCACAAGGGTTACAGGTAACATCTGAGTTATATAGAGAATCTATTTCCAAAGCAGATAAAGCCCTGTTATAAATACGAATGTCGTCCATTTTACCATGGAAATATCCGTCAGAAGTCCAGGGGCTTTTGCCAAAATAGCATTTAGTTCTCAGGGTTGAGCAAGGAATTCCTGTTATTCCTGATACAGTAGTTGTATTCACTCCGTTCTTCCAAACTTCACCTTTAATTCCCCGAAGAACAGTTACAATATGAACCCAGGTTCCCAGTGCAGACCTTGGACCATTTGCGGACTCTTCTTTTAAGGGACTAACGCATACGTTCCTACGGATAACAAATGCATCCAGTGTGCTGGTACCGGTAGGTGATGGGGTATACACAACATTATCTCCGGGAGCACCATTTCCGAACTCAAAGAATCTTTGAAATGCCCGGTGTGATTGAACATATATCCAACCTGATACTGTAAGGTCGCCTGAAAACCAAACATCATTGGGTAACTGTATATAATCATCTACCCCATCAAATTGATAAGCTCTGTTAGCTCTTCCCTTTCTATCAGTGGTAAGCGTTGCGCCATAAACTGTTCCATGCTTAACACCTAAGGCATCATCCGCACCTCCATCGAGGCAATAGTGAGCAATTAAACCCATTGAAACCGGGCCTTGGGCTTTCAATAATGTTCCCCAAAAAATAAACAAATAAAGAAGAAGGGTTCTTTTGCTAAGCAGTATCCTATTAAGCAAATAATTTTTCATAGATATTTGGTGATAAGTGCACTAAAGTAGTGTAATTTTTTTTAATGTCAATGGTTTTTAAATCAAACAATATTTTATTTACTCAATATTATTTGACTGTAACACATTTTAACAGAACCCTATTTCGCTTACATTTGTGGCATTATGCAAGATCTCCAATCCTTTTTCTCTTCTAAACACTATATAGAAACGATAGATTACCAATTCGAGCCCTTACAATGGGGAGCACAGATAGAATGTGCAACAAATGGCAATTTTAATTTTTCTGACGCAGATATCGTATTGCTGGGGTGTGGCGAAATACGCGGAGAACAAGCAGATTCAAATCATTTCAGTGCCGCACCTGATGCCATACGTGAACAATTTTATAAATTATACAACTGGCATTCAGGTATCAAAATATACGATGCCGGCAATATATTGCAGGGTGCAAATATTGATGACACAAAAGCTGCCTTGCGGATGGTTCTTCAGGAGATTTATGCAGCCGGCAAAGTGGCAATCATCCTTGGGGGAAGTCATGATCTAACCTTATTACAATATGAAGTTTTTAAAAGAGCCCAAAAAATTATAAATGCTTCTGTTGTAGATATGCTGGTTGATCTGGACGAAACAGAACAAACCACTTCCCGTAGTTTCCTGATGGAAATGCTGACAGGAAGCCCCAACTTTATTGGCCATTATAATCATATTGGTTTTCAGAGTTATTATGTAAACCCAATCATGCTGGAAACGCTTGATAAAATCCGCTTTGATTTTTTCCGCCTCGGAAAAGTAAAAGAGCATATCGA
>DLGS01000405.1:8798-10222 GCA_002482815.1 Bacteroidetes bacterium UBA7688 | reverse complement strand
GCCAACAGAAAAGGAAATCCATTGTGCAATCTGTGAATATTTACGAATACAGCACCCTAATTTATTATTCAGTAGTGACGCTGGAGGGCTTCGGGTTTCAATGGGTGTAATAATGGAGGTAAAGCGTAAATCTTGCAATCATAAAATACCTGACTTGCTAATATTTCAGCCCAATTCGCAATATAAAGGCTGTTTTGTGGAGATTAAACGTTCAAAGGATGATTTGTACCTGAAAAGCGGAAAGCTAAAAACAGACCACGTTAAAGCGCAGGCAGAATGTTTGTTTATGCTTCGGGAGTTAGGATACTATGCTGAATTTGGAATAGGTTTTGAAGATACAATACAGAAAATTGAAACATACTTAAATACTTAAATTATGGCTTTTGGGAAATGCCCGTTTTGTAATTCATCAGCAAGGGCTGTATTATTAATTGGCGGAATGTGCCATTATCATTATACGGGAGGTAGTGAATCAGAGCGAAATTCCGCCCCTGCAATTGAAAAGGCAAAGCTGTTGGCAGATAAGACCAAAACGCAAGACGTGTGGTTTAAAGAAATGATTGCTAAACGCCCTGCAAATTGCGAAAACTGCGGCAATATGATAGTTATACCCAAAGATGTAACGCCAAAGGCTGCAATCGCACATATTCTGCCAAAGAAGCTATTTAAATCAGTATCAAAAAACGATTTTAATTGGGTTGCGCTATGTATGCCCTGCCATAGTGATTTTGATAACAGAGGACACGATAAAGCATCAAGTATGCCTGTTGCCAAAATAGCAAAACAACGCTTCGAACTTTTCAAAGATTGCATTTCAGAGGACGAGAAAAAACACATTCCCGACTATTTACTTCACCGCCAAGCTGGCACTAATTAAAACAACGAAATGAACAAAGGAATAAGAGAAACAGACATTATAGTATGGCAAGGTGTTATAGCTACTTATGGAGTAGTAAAGCCTTTGATGGATAAAGACGATGAAATCAGAATTGCCACAACAGAAGAAGCATTGCGATACCTAAACACAAAAAACTAATCAGATGGACAACGCAAATAAACAAATGACAAAGCTAATTCACGCTATCGGAACAGCACAATTATTGATTGATGAATTATGCAACATTCAGGATGATGCCAAACTAAAAAAGATTTCCTATTTCAAACACGAAATAAAGCAATCCACAACAAAGTACATTAAGGATATGAAGGCTGCAAATATTGTTTTACAACAAATCTGGCAACATATACCCAACGAAGATTTTGACAGGTATTTAGAAGCTAAGAAAACATTGCTAAATAAGATTCAGGAAAGCACTTTTGAGGACGTATCGCAAATGGCATCCCAACTTGACGAAGTTCATAGCAGGTACTATTTACTTGATGTTTTTGAGCGAATGATGAACACACATTGCATCCCTACAATG
>DLGS01000405.1:0-8792 GCA_002482815.1 Bacteroidetes bacterium UBA7688 | reverse complement strand
GAGGGACGCTTACCGAAAAGAATTAGGCTACACCTTAGAACAATACACCGAACTAAAACGGATGCAAGAACTAGGATATGTGCCAACTTATCAACCTAAAACAGCATAATAGCACAACTAGACAAAAAGTAAACAATTTAAAAACACATTTTTATGAAGACAGTACATAATTTACCTTTTGAGGTTGCCCCGTGGATTAATCCTGATTTTGATAGGTTCAGAGTAGGCACAGTAACGGGCGTTTGGAGTTCTGACCCATACTATTATAATATTTTAGGTATTGACAACAGCGAAAAAGGTAATGGGCATTTAGAAGATGTATTCCAATGGTTTGAAAGCTCTTGCAAAAGGGATAAGAAGAACTTTAGAATATTAGAAGTTTGGAACGATGATTTTAAGCGTCACCTTATCGAAAAAAGAGGCTTTACGCCTGAACCTGACACCCTTCACTTAATCAAACAAATCCCATAGCCCAATGCGCACAGTAGAAATTAAAACAAACGGAAATAGTTATTTGGTGGTGGATTTAGACTGCGATAAAGGCTCTAAAGTATTTCAAGACAGCTTCGGGATACATTACGAATCAAGAGGATTGCCAACGTTTTTAAACTTGCCTTTTGCTTTTGAGACTATCGGCTTTGCTTCATCCCTTTCTGAAAAGGAGTGGGCAGGAATAGTGGAGAAGTTTTGCATATACAAACCTTTCTATTTTGACTACACCAATAAGCTTAATCATTATTGGACAGCCACCAAAAGCGGCAAATCTTGGCTGGAAGCTAACGGTATTGCAGATTTTGTTAATCCCTTTTTACTAATTAAAAAATAGAGTTATGAAAAAGACAACAAACACAGTAAAAACCCCCAATCCTGAATGGTTAATGGGCGGTAATCCAAACGCAATATTATTGCAAGAATCGGAAGGGCAAAAAGAGTTGATAAACTCGTTGCAATTACCGTCAAAATGTAATAGCCCAAGAGGGATTAATGCCGCAGAGCAATACAGAAAAATGGGTATAGTCACTTTTACAGGGTCAAAAGGGGACGACTTATTTTTGGGCGTAAAGCTTCCTGATGGATGGAAGAAAGAATCTATTGGCCACTCAATGTGGAATAATCTCGTTGACAATGAAGGAAGGGTGCGGGCAACATTCTTTTATAAGGCTGCCTTTTATGACAGAGAAGCTTTTGTGAATTTCAGACATCGATATATTAAAACACAGGAATTTGCAGACCAAAAATGCGTAAAAAATTATGACAAGTTTTATTGCGTTAAAGACCAAGCGACCGATGAGATTATTTTTAAAACAGAAATTACCTCTGAATATTTTGACGCTAATTTAGAAAAGCAATGTATTGACTTCTTAATGTCTAATTATCCTGACTATGAAGATTTAAACGCTTATTGGACTTCTTAACCATTAATATTCCTAAACAGCAAAGACAATGGTAAATAAAAATTCAGGTTATCAAGAAGGCTATTCAGACGGCTATAATGCAGGACTTCAAACATCCGAAAAGAACGCAGAACAAGAGCGTATCAAAGCAAAGATTGAAACACTTACCAAATTCAGATATAGAAGCTATGAATCTATTGAGGAAGAATTAAATAATCTCAACAAACAACTTGAAAATGGCAAATAAGCAATATTTAATAGAACATTCATCCTGCGAATATTCATCGAACGGGATGGAATTTAAGGTTAAGGACGCACAAGAAGTTGAAGTTTTGGACAAAGCGACAATTGACCAATTAGAGAATAAATATTTTCAGCTTAGCGCGATGCTGCTTTCCGACTACCTCGCAGCAAATAACCTTCAGATAATTAAAACAGTTAAGTAATGAAAACAATAGAAAAAAATATAGCAATACAAAAATTCGTTGACCCAAATTATTTTAAAATAACAGAATGCGAAGGCGAATGCTTATCTTATGATAAAGAGTGGAATTGGATAATGGATGCGTGGAGCAAATTTAAAGAGTTAAAGTTTGAAGGCGACACCGCCAACCCTAATTATTGGGAAGCGGGCATTTGGAATGAAAAAATAGGGGCTTATATTTTAAGCGTCAATCTGCAAGGCGCATTCGAACAGCTTTATAATGGCATTGAATGGCATAACAGTTTAAACAAAAATTAATTTTTTATCCCTCAAAACATAAAAATATGGGCTTTTTCAGTTCTCTTACAAAATTAGCATTGGATGTCGTTGTAACGCCAATTGCAATAATTAAAGATGTTGCAACTATGGGCGGGGAATTTACCGACCAAAAGAAATCTTATATCGAGAAGAAACTCGAAGATATAAACGACGACTTTCAGGATATGAAGGATTCACTTTAACCCCCACTCCGCTATTAAGGCGGATTTTTTATTTTAAACAACTAAGCTATGCAAACGCCACAGATAATTTACCAATTTACAGAAGAACAGATGCCAGCACTTGCACGACAAATAGTAGATGCTTGGAAAGAAGGCTCACTTAAATTAGCTTCGCAAAAAGAAATGTGTACAAGGCAGGTGAAGAAAAATCTTCTAGAAAAGGGATATAAGGTAAGTAGCGAACCTGCTTTTTTACAGTTGATAAAGACGCTTGGATTGGACAAAAAGAGGGTAAAAAGAGGAAAGGAATACTGGTTTAAAACGTCCGATATTGACGAAATCCCATCCCGAAACCTCGATTAATAAAAGCACGCAAAAAGGCACGCTCGTTTTGAATTGTACTGTTTTAGGCACTTTTGACCCTGATATATAACCCGCTCTCGACCTCAAAAACTAAAGCGATAACAGAAATGTTGTCGCTTTTTTTGTTTGAAACCAAACTGTCTGGTGTTGTAAACAGTTTTATAAATTTGTTCAAGCGTTAATCTTCAGGATTTCTTCTCCGGTATATTGCGATTTATCAGCTCAATTCAGGAACCTAAATTTGCTGCTAAACATTCAGGCCTGTAGTTTCTGTTCAGTCATTACAGGATGTCCGAAGTTCAGATTTTGTCCATTTGGAAGTCTTGCAATCAAGGCATTGTTCAAACTTTTCACTCAACGAGAACCGTTTGGTGTTACCACAAATTCCGCAACTATATTCCCCATCCTGAGGAACTGCTTCACCTTCTTTAAAACTACAATCTTCTTCATCATCGCAAGGCAATATATTTAAGCCTGCCCTGATATTTTTTGACTCATGGAATATGACTGAAACTAATCCGGAAGTTTCAAAATAAGCCTTCTTAACCTGGCCTAAGTTTTCGACGTCCTTTCCTCTTAAGAACCGGAACAAATCTCCATGAGACAGTTTGTTTCTCTCCAGTTGATCACATTTGATTCTTCCATTATCGACAAGACAATCGGGCTTTCCCTCCATGAAAATCTCAAGCTTTTTATTTCTATTGATAAAATACTCCAAAACTACCTGAATGAGTGCGATGGTTGTAATGACCACTATTCCATGAGAAATCGGAACATCAATACCAAACATTGGATCGCCGACGGCAGAACCAAAACCGATAATGATAGCCAATTCTAACGTTGATAATTGACCCATACTGCGCTTGCCAAGGAATCGGATTAGCAGGACTGTATACGTGTACATTATCGCCGTACGAAGCACTATTTCTAACAGGAATATTTTGGGCTCCTCCCCAAAAAACATTTTGTGAAAATCAAATACCTGAGTAGTATCCATTGCTATTAATGATTTTTTGTTGTGAATTTCGAAATATAATGAAATAACGTAAGTGCATAAATTGACAATGATGGAAATTTATTTGACACTATTGGTCATCCTTTCTCATATTCTATTATAAAGCCTGTTTTACCTTAGACTAATTTATCGTTGCGAAAGTGAGTATTATTTCTTCAACTTATTTGTAACATTAGACACCGACACTTACATCATTTTGCTTTTGATACTCAATCTGCTTAGCCTGCCCATTTGCTCTTCGTAATAACACATTCTGTTATCGCTTTTTCATTCTATTTTTCAAAACATTGAAATCATGTAAGGCTAAATTTCAAATTTGTGAAAATGTTGGTAATCAAAGGCTTTAGTTTTGCATCATTAAAAACGAACGAAGAACTTTTACCCGAAACAAAACAAATGGAACTCAAGAAAATTATCGAAACCCTGAGCGATATGAATATTCTGCTCACCAAACTGACAGTCCATATTTCGCCTGAATCATTGGAGAATCTATATGTGAAATACAAAAACCTGCTCAACGATTTTATGGCCAGCAATAATCACAACAAACTGATTCTTGCCCAGACCGACCAAACTAAAATAGAAGCATACATCAATGAAAAAAAGTACACCGATGCCAAACTTTTATTTGGAACAATTATTGCAGGCGTTTTGTTAGAAATGCAAACAATATCAGAAACTGTTTAAAAAGGCTAACTCATAAAAAGAAAGCGATAACTACATCAGTTATCGCTTTTTTACTTACGTATCTGCAATTACGACCATTAATTTTTTAATTAGCCGAACATCGTACTTTCATTACATAAGTGCTTATTTCATCAATAAACTTTGTGGGTAATAGTAATGCAATATCCGGGCGCTTTGGCAACCATATTTCATAAAACAAATATTCCTGGAACATTTTTTTCTCTGTTGCTGCCTGGAGGGCCATCACGTCTTTACTGTATTTCTTTTTTTCATCATTTTTAGCTGTAATCAATACACTCAGCAAACCTTCCTTTTCCCGGTCCTGATTTAAACTTAGATCTGCATCTTTAGATATACCCATGCTTTCTTTATATCCAGGCTCATACAGCCAAAGCGCATTGGCAATTGCATAGCCCAGCCAGACGCCTTCATATTGTACAGTAATACCCGTGTCGGTTTTCTGAACCATAATTTGCGGATTAAACTGCCAGTCATTGTTATAAGTATACCCCTCCTTTAAGAGAATCTTTTTCATTGCAGCAATAATGCGCGGATTATTCCTGTTGAGAATATGAGCGATCAGTATTTCCTCTTTTGCTTTCTTTATGGCACCGTTGTGTTCATAGACATCCGCTAAAAACCAATGTGCCATATAATCGGCATAATTCTGGCGGATGGATCGTTTCAAAAGAGATTCTGCATCAACATAATTGGCCGAATGCTCGGAAGCTTGTCCAGCAAAAGTGAGCGCAAGCGACAAAGTGGTATCTTCAGCATAGGCCATAAGATATTTTTCACGGGCTTCTGTCAATTTATTAGACTGAAAATCAGCTTCCGCTTCCTGGAATAAAAGCTTCGCCTTTCCATTTACATTGTACTTTTTCAGCAGAATACTACCGTCTTTCTCCACAATATAATATTCCGGCATCAACAGGTTATCGCTATAATCTTCGGGTGTAAGGGGTTTATCCAGTATACCTAAGTTATAAGTCAATTTACTGTCTATGGCAATTTTCACCATTTCAGCAGGCGTATGCATTTTAGCTTTCTGTGCCTGTAAAGACACAGAAGCTCCAAGGAAAAACAGGGTTAAAAGGTATTTCATAAAGATTGCGTTTTTGCTTTCAAATCATACATTGATAAAATAATCACGGCTTAATGCTTCGTTACGCCCAAAACCTCGTTAGAACAAAACTGAACAACCCTGTCTCTGCCAGCAAAATAGAATAAACCAGTACGATCTTTAACAACACTTTTGATTTAGTATAATGATTAAAAATCTGGCTGAATGCCCAATAGTTTAAAACAACACAAAGAATGAAAAAAACACCTGAAACAGCAAGTTGAGCAGTATGATTTTTCAAAGATGCCAAAATTGGTATTAATATGATACTAATTACTGTTTTCTGTGCAATCAGGAAGGCGTTAATCACAAGATGTTCCCAATAATTGTAGGTTCGGAAAACGACATAAGATGCTAAGGCATAAAAAGGCAGATTAATTAATTCGGCTATACTATTATGCTCGCGAAGCCAATGTAAAACTTTAACGCCCTTTGCAGCATTTTCACTGTTAGTTTCATGAAGATTAATCGGAATGTAATGGTAAATTAAGCTCCACAACCCTGCCAGAATTATAACAAGAGAAACCGGCTTGAAATGCTTTACTCTTTTGCCATTTAAATAATCTTTAATGGAGAAACCGGGCCGTGTAAATAATTCCTTCAGCGTAAACAATATCCCTTTGTCGAAATGGAAGAAACCGTGCTGAATATCATGCCAGAGGAAATGAGCATTTATGGGGTGGGTATGAGCGTCCTGGCCACATTGACCGCAAAATTGACTTTCAAAAGCATGGTTACAATTCTTGCAAACAGTATTCATAGTTAAGTTTTAATTCCTACAGAATACTACAATATTATTGCTTAATTTTTACAGATGAACGTTTTTGCATCCATGAATAAATATGACCAACAACAACACTAAAAGATTTGCCGTTAAAAACGCCTGAGGTATCATCATCCTTTGTGGCGACGAACACTTCAAACTCATTTTTCTCATCGAGTGTAAAAGTGCAATTATACTGCTCAAGGATTCTCCGAAGCTTAATGGTTGATTTCATGTAGAAAATCAGTTTTGGGTTTTAAGCTAATTGAGGGTAAAGCAATTGATCGAGCGAACTGATGCCGGGAATATTGACAGAAATAAAACCTTCGCCATAAGCAGTGCCGATTTTTTTGCCCATCAGTGAATCACGGTATTTTATTTGTTCTGTAAAATTTTGTGTGGCAATGTAAGTTAGCGGCTCGTCTGAACCAGGCTGATAGAATTGCGATGTATACGCCATTACAGCTTTCATCTTCTCTTCAAACGTATCGGTAATATCCACAATAAAAGTGGGTTCAAGCTGCCTGTCCTGAATTAAAGAAAAAACACGCTTGGGGCGCCAGGCTTCCTGTGGCTTTCCGTCCTCATCCAGGGTTTCTATTTTCCGCAAGCCTGCCAGGAAACAAGCATCACTCACCAGTTGATATCCACGACCGTGGTCCGGATGACGATCTTCGGGCGCATTGGTGATAACAATCTCCGGTTGGTATTTACGGATAAAATGAATAATTCTTTTTTGGTGCTCTTCATCATTCCTGAAAAATCCATCCCTGATTTGCGCATTCTCACGAACAGCCAAACCCATGATAGTTGCAGCATTCGCAGCTTCGGTGTATCGTTCAGCAACAGAGCCGCGCGTGCCCAATTCCCCTTCAGTAAGATCAACGATTCCTACACGCTGTCCCATTTTAGCGTGTTTTGTCAATGTGCCTCCACAACCCAATTCCACATCATCAGGATGTGCAGCGATCGCCAGTATATGTAGTTTGTCCTTATTCATTTTGTCTAAAGTAAAACGCAAAGCTAAATGTAGTACACTCAGCTTTGCGCTAAAAATGATTAATAAATATCTAATTAAACCGTAGCTGCTTTCTCAGTAGAAAACGACAGTGCTTTCGCCACTAATTCTTTTGAACCGATAAAAATAGGTGTGCGCTGGTGCAATTCTGTTGGTTCAATATCAAGGATACGGCCACTACCAAAGTCAGCACTTCCACCTGCAGCCTCCACAATTAATGCCATAGGATTGCACTCATATTGCAGGCGCAATTTACCTTTTGGATTTTTGCGGTCGCCGGGGTAAATAAAGATGCCCCCTTTGATTAATGTTCTGTGCAAATCGGCAACCATAGAACCGATATAACGGTGAGAATAAGGACGACCTTCTTCTTTATTTTCTTCCATACAATAGGTCAGAAAATCTTTCATTCCCTGATCATACAGATTGGTATTGCCTTGATTCAAGGAATAGATTTTACCTTTTTCACTGCATTTCATATCCGGATGCGACAAACAGAATTCGCCGATTGACGTTTCCAGTGTAAAACCATTTACACCAATTTTTGTAGCATAAACCAACATTGTGCTGGAACCATAAATAACATAGCCTGCAGCCATCAGTTTATTGCCTTCCTGCAGAAAATCAGCTTCCGTACAAGGACCACCCAATGGGCTTACCCTGCGATAAATAGAAAAGATTGTACCGATAGAGGCATTCACATCAATATTACTTGAACCATCCAAAGGATCGAACAACACGACATATTTGGAATTCACAGAAAACTCATCAGCAAAGCAAACGTGTTCATCATTTTCTTCAGAAGCGATTCCGGCACATTCCGCGCTGTTTTGCAAAACATTGATCAATGTTTCGTTGGCAAAAATATCCAGTTTCATTTGTTCCTCACCTTGCACATTGGTTGCGCCATGCTTTCCTAAAATATCTACAAGGCCTGCTTTGTTGACCTGCTTGTTGATGATTTTGCATGCCAAAGCTATATCACGCAATAATGAAGATAGTTCTCCGGTTGCGTTTGGGAATTTGCGTGTTTCCTGAATCGTAAACTCGTCTAAGGTGATGAGCTTTCTCTTTTTCGTATCCATAATCTGATTAAAATAAAATGTGTGCAAAAGTACTTAAAACTATTGTGGTAAAGAAACGATATGAACAAACAAATAATTCTTTCACTTCAATATGATTTTTAAAGAATAAATAATACTTTGTTGAATAAAAATCGCCAATCGTATGCCAGTAATTGATTCCAAAACCCGTATAAAAGCCATTCAGGCAAGGCTGAATGTAGCCGCCAGCGGCATTTTCGACCTTCCTACCCTGTCTGCATTGCAGGTTTTGGCAGGCTATCCGGTAAAAGCAAACAACAATTTACAAGCGCAGATTATGTCCTTACAAACATTTTTGCGTTGCGAAGTGGATGGTTTTGCAGGACCGGAAACTATTACAAGAATCGAAAATTATCTCAGTACAAAGCTACCGCAAATGCCGGCAGGTTCTAGCCTGCGGGT
>DLGS01000269.1:11065-11235 GCA_002482815.1 Bacteroidetes bacterium UBA7688 | reverse complement strand
TGGAGACGCTTTCCGGAAACCATGGCACCGTTTTTTGCTTGGTTATCTTCATATGATTCCGGTGTATCGCATGTCTGAGGGAAGGGAAAACCTCCATCTGAACGAATTTGCGTTTAAAAAATCGCAGGAGCTGTTAGCACAGCAAAAAATAGTATTGATTTTTATTGAGT
>DLGS01000269.1:0-11033 GCA_002482815.1 Bacteroidetes bacterium UBA7688 | reverse complement strand
AGCCATTCAAAAAAGGGGCGGCCAGAATAGCTATTACTGCGGTCAATGCAAAACTACCGTTACGTGTTATGCCCGTATCGGTAACTTATAACAGCTTTACCCGATTTGGAAAAAAAGTACGTATCGAATTATCAAAACCGGGAGGCGCAAAAGACCTGATTCCTTACGATCAGGAGGCAACGAGTATGCAGCATTTTAACCGTGAAATATTTCATCAACTAAACAGCATGATAGAAATTCCGCAAGAACATAAACGCAAAGCGAATATTTTCCTTCTTCCACTATCAGTAGTTGGTTATTTCCTGCCCCTGCCGATATATCAGTTAATTAAAAATGCTGTGAGAAAGAAAACCAGGCAAACGGTTTTTTACGACTCGGTTTTGTTTGGTGTTTTACTTTTCTGCTATCCCCTGTATTTATTAATGCTATTAGCTTTCATGATTCTTGTACATCTGCCGGTGTATATTATAATAGCTGTTATTTTTATTCATCCTCTGAGTGCCTGGATCGCAGTACACAATAAAATAAAACTGCAAACAGGATCATAAAGAACAGAAAACGGTTACCTTACTGTTGTAAAAAGTATTAACATAAAAAGATGGCTTCAATAAAAAAATTAGGAATAAGAAAGCGAATAGCGCTGGTGGCACACGACCATAAAAAAAAGGATTTGATGGAGTGGGTAGCCCATAACAGGGAGGTATTATCTAAACATGAATTGTTTGCCACCGGAACCACCGGCAAGATGATAGAAGAAAGTATGGATAGACCAGTAAAAAAACTGATGAGTGGTCCGATGGGTGGCGATCAACAGATAGGTGCTATGATTGCTAATGGAGAAATTGACATGATGTTCTTTTTCTGGGATCCCATGGAAGCACAACCACACGACAGCGACGTAAAAGCATTACTGCGTTTATGCGTATTGTGGAATATTCCGATGGCATGCGACAGGGCAACGGCCGATTTCCTTATCACATCACCCTTTATGCACCAGGAATACGAATCGCAATTACCTGATTACAGTGATTACCTGAACAGAACAATTAAAAAGCAGGATGACTGATCTCATATTACGTCCCTGGCAGAAACAGGATGCACAGGCGCTGGCGGCCATTGCTAACAACAGGAATATCTGGAATAATATGAGGGACTTTTTTCCCAGCCCCTATACGGTTTCAGATGCATTACAATGGATAACAAAAACCGCAACTGATAATCCTGTACAACATTTTGCCATATTATGGCAGCATAAATTAGTAGGTGGTTGTGGCTGTATATTGAAAGAAGACGTTTATAGAAAGAATATTGAAGTTGGCTATTACGTTGGTGAACCTTATTGGGGAAACGGAATAGCGACAGAAGCATGCCGACTTTTGTGCAATTATATTGCAGAACAGAAAAACATGGTGCGCATAGAGGCAAACACATTTCAACACAACAAAGCTTCCATGCGCGTGTTACAAAAAAATGGATTTTACCTGGAAGCCATCAAAAGAAAAGCAGTATTTAAAAATAATGAACTGATGGATGAATGGCTCTGGGTAAAAATGCTGCTCCCGTAAAAAAGAAGAAATCAAAAATTCAAAGATCACCAAATCAAAAAACCATGCGTTGGCTAGGCAGAAGACAAAGCGATAATGTAGAAGACAGAAGAGGCAGCAGAACGCCGCTGGCAATAGGTGGTGGTCTTGGTGCTATTGTAATGGTGGTGCTTTACGTCATCATGGGTGGCGACCCCAATGAAGTGTTGCAACAGGTATCACAACAGCCTGCAAGTGCAACAACAAAATTTAGTGCCCGCGAACAGGAGCTAGCCGAATTTACAAAAGTGGTCTTGGCCGATACGGAAGATGTGTGGGACTCAGTATACCAGGCCATGAATGACCGATATGAGCAACCGCGTCTGGTTTTATTCAGCGGATCAACTTCGTCGGAATGCGGATTTGCCAGCGCTGCATCTGGTCCGTTTTACTGTCCACCCGACAAGCGCATTTATATAGACCTTTCTTTTTTTGATGAACTTCAACAAAAATTTGAAGTAGAAGGAGAATTTGCCATGGCCTATGTAATTGCACATGAAGTGGGCCATCATATACAGCAACTGATGGGAACTACTACCAAGTTGCAGCAAATGCGACAAGGTATTAGTGAAATAGCATATAATAAGCTATCGGTACAACTGGAATTACAGGCCGATTTCCTTGCAGGGGTATGGGCGCACCATGCACAGAAATTAAAAAACATACTGGAAGAAGGAGATATTGCATCGGCACTAGATGCAGCCAATGCCATTGGTGATGACCGCTTACAGCAATCTGCGGGCCGCACTGTAAATCCGGATGCATTTACACATGGTACCTCTAAACAAAGGGTGTACTGGTTTAAAAAGGGCTTTGAAACGGGAGACATCAGTCAGGGAAATACATTTGCCACAACCGAATTGCAATAAAATTGTTATCATTAAGCTACCCTGCGAAAACTCCTTTTCTCACCCTCTCCCTGCAAAAAGACGCATCGTATATTTTAAGCTTAGAATATACGAGGATATTATTAACAAAGAGAAGGTGAGAAAGGTAGGGTACGTTAAGTCATTTTTTATTTTCGTCAATAAAAATATAAGAACCGAATATTTATGAGAAATATTATTACTACTACCTTTTTTTTGATTAGTGCTGTTACTCAGGCACAGGACACGTTGTCTAAAAAAGATATTCCTGCAGCCGCAAGACTCTTCGATCTAAATTTTACACAGAAAGAAATAGACAGCATGTATGCTGGTGTAAAAGAAAATGTGGGTGTTTATCAACGCATGCACAAACAAACGCTGGCAAATAATATTGCGCCAACACTTTCACACAGCGCTATATTACCGGGAATGGTTTTTAATGAGAAACAGGAAAAAATAGACTGGAACATACCCAAAAACATTTCGCTGCCTGCAGATAAAAATGAACTGGCCTGGTATTCTGTTTCACAGCTCGCATCGTTACTGAAAAACAAAAAGATCAGCTCTGTAGAACTCACAAAATTTTTTATTGAAAGAATAAAAAAATACGGCGACAGTCTGCAATGTGTCATCTCTGTTACCGAAGCCATTGCCATGGAAGAAGCAGCAAAAGCAGACGCAGAAATAGCAGCAGGAAAATATAAAGGCCCCTTGCATGGAATACCCTATGGATTAAAAGACCTCTTTGCGGTAAAAGGAACCAAAACAACCTGGGGTGCCGAGCCATATAAAAACCAGGTAATTGACGAAGATGCTTTTGTGTATAGTAAACTGAAGGAAGCGGGAGCGGTATTGGTGGCAAAATTTACACTCGGTGCACTGGCCATGGGTGATTACTGGTATGGCGGCAGAACAAAAAATCCCTGGAACACACGCTTTGGCTCATCTGGTTCATCGGCTGGCTCGGCATCAGCAACGGTTGCAGGTCTTGTACCTTTTGCGATCGGAACAGAAACATGGGGCTCAATCATATCACCATCATCAACCTGTGGTGCTACGGGTTTAAGACCCACGTTTGGTGCCATCAGCAGAAGCGGCGCCATGACATTAAGCTGGAGCCTCGATAAAATTGGCCCCATTTGCAGAAGTGCAGAAGATGCGGCAATTGTTTTTAATTATATCCACGGAACAGATGGAAAAGATATGAGCGCAGTGAACAAGCCGTTCAATTATAAACCCAATGCCGACATTAAAAAAATGCGGATCGGCTATGCAAAAAACTATTTCGACCGGATTACCGATACCAGCAGAACAGAATGGAAAGTATTGGAAACATATCGTTCCATGGGAGTAGAACTAATACCGGTTGATTTTCCCGACAGCCTGGTATATCCTTTCAATATAATGGATGTGGTCATCAGTGCTGAATGCGCCGCAGCTTTCGACGACTTCACCCGAAATGATGTAGATGATCTGATGACCCGTCAGGGATTAAATGACTGGCCCAATACCTTCCGTATATCGAGGCTGGTACCTGCAGTTGAATACATCAATGCCAATAGACACCGATTAATTCTGATGCAAAAAATGAATGAAGTAATCAGTCAGTATGATGTGATCATTTGTCCTACAAGAGGAAGTGGAAACCAGTCAGCCATAACCAATCTAACAGGTCATCCTGTAATATGTGTACCAACAGGTTTTGATAAAAGAACCAACACGCCCACCAGTATTTCTTTTATCGGTAAACTGTTCGATGAAGCAAGCATACTGACGGCGGCAAAATATTACCAGGATAAAACTGGATGGGATGAAATGCATCCGCCCGCATTTAAGTAGAAAGTAAAATCTTTGAAAGAAAAAGCCCGTGATCCGGGCTTTTTTCGTATTGTTACTATTGGAACCTGTGTTCAGATATGTTGTTAAAATCCAATACAAAAATACCATTACTGATTACTGGCTCGATCCTGCTTTTTTTCTTCATGTTATTGGGCTCCTTTCAGCTTACCAACTTCAGTCGCTATTTCAGCAAACCAATATTTCTGGTAGCGCCAGACTCAACAGGTTATACAGCGGAAAAAGCGCAACAAGTTTTACTAGAGAGAAATGAAAAAATAGCAGATGGATTTTTTAATGCCGGGTTTACCAAGCAAGCATGGTGGGTAATGTTGAAAACATCAGTTACTGAAAAGAGCTGGATACAGATCGCAAACCCGCATATCAACGATATTCGTATTTATGAACAACAATGGGGAAAATGGGAAGAAGTATATAAGTCGGGCGATTATTATCCATATGAACAAAGACTGCTCGACGACCCTGATTACTGGTATCCGGTAGAGCCATCATCACATACCTATTTAATACGGGTTGATAAAAAAGGTGAATCGTTGAATATTCCCCTGCGGCTCGTAAAGGAAACGGCATTGGCACCTTATTTATCGGACCGCAGTTTTTTTCACGGTATTTTTCTGGGATGGATCATTCTACTTTTATTACTTAACCTTTTTCTCTGGGCCTCTTTAAAAGACAAAATCCATCTCTTTTACAGTCTCTATGTAACATTCGCTGTACTCTGGATCATTTCACAATGGGGCATTGGATTCAGGAATTTATGGCCTGATCTGCCATCGTTTACCAGCAAGTCGAGACCCGTTCTTTCCAATATCTCCTACCTTTTTTTGCTGGAACTAACGGCACGTTTTTTTACCATACCGAATACACAAAGACATTACACCAAAACCATCCGTGTATTACAGATATTACTTCTCATATCCAGCGTTGGATTGCTGCTGACAGATATTCCAACCAGTGGCCCGCTTTTGCGATACGGTTATCTCACAACGATGAATATCATCTGGATGATTGCACTCTTCATCATCATCCTGTTTATCTGGCAGGGGTATAAAACACAAAAACTATTATCGCTCTTTTTCCTGGTAGCTTTTTGTTTTTTCAGCGTTTATATTTTGTTGCTTTTACTGTCGCAATATAACATTGGCGGCGACTGGATGTTTTATGCCAATATGTATGGTTCGCCCGTGGGTTTTTTGGGAGAGAGTACGATTCTTTCATTTGGTTTAACACAACGTTATAACTTTTATAAAAGTGAAAAAGAGCAGGCCATGCAGGCGCTGGAAAAAGAAAAAAGAGCAGCGGCTGATAAAATCATACAGACACAGGAAGAAGAAAGAAACAGGCTGGCAAGAGAATTGCATGATGGTTTAGGTGGCTTATTGGGGGGCATCAGGATGGGGGCACATCATCGCTTAAAACCCTATCCGGCCGAGCAGGAATGGATTGCCGAACAACTCGATCTTGCTGTTACCGATCTCCGGAATATTGCACATGACCTCATGCCGGTACAGTTACAGGAACAGGGACTCGACCGGGTGCTGGAAAAAGCTGTTGCAAGATGGAACATGGGCGAAGCATTAAAAGTAAATTACAGCAGTTCCATTCAATACAGGTATCCGTTGCGAACAGAAGCAGCACTGTACAGAATTGTGTTGGAATTAATGCACAATATTAAAAAACATGCGGCTGCAACGGAAGTAAATATTGAAATTTGGGAGGAAGAGAAAACACAAAGACTTACTTTACTCGTAGATGATAATGGAAAAGGGTTTGAACCAGGAAAAGAAGAAGGAATAGGATGGAAAAGTATCAGGCAAAGGGTACAGTACATGGAAGGTAAAATAAACATCGATACTAGTTACAGGGGTACGACGGTGATCATAGAAATATTCATGGAAAAAGAAAACGCATAAAATGAAATGAGCCAGGACAAAATGTTTATTGGCGGATTCCAGGTGGTAAAAAGAAATAAAAAAACACATGAAAAAAGTTAGCATCGCCATAGCAGATGATCATAAAATATTTGCAGAGGGCATACAGAGCGTTACAAAAGAAATTGGCTGGCTCGATTGGGTATGGCAGNNGGCAGGCACATACGGCAAAAGAAGCAGTTGCCTTATTCAGGGAAAAACAACCCGATGTTTTGTTGCTGGATTATCACCTGCCCGATGGAAAGGGGGTTGATGTGGCCAGAGAAATACTAAAAGAATATCCATCGGCCATTATCCTGATGCTCAGTATGGAGAACGATAACGATATCATATACCAGTGCAAAACAGTGGGTGTAAAGGGATACCTTATTAAAAATCTTTCATCCGATGAATTATTATCGGCAGTAGAAGACGCTATTTCAGGAACACCGGTATTCATGTGGTCGGCAGAAAAGCCCGCTCCCAAACCACAGGTCGATGTACTGAGCAAAAGGGAGAAAGAAATCATACAACTGATCAGACAGGGGCTGACGAGTCATGAAATTGCCAATCAGTTATTCCTGAGTACTTATACGGTAGATACACACCGCAGGAATATTTTAAGAAAACTGGATCTTAAAAATACAGCGATGATGGTTTTGTATGCACAACAGCATCAGTTGTAGAAACAGAGAAATAGGAAATAAGGAATCAGGAAGTAGATGTGTTGCGAATCATTTACATTAGGCTTAAGTCATTGCTATAATACTAAAATTAAATCCGAGATTTTTAATTTCATCTATTGTTTGGCAGCCAATAACCTGAAATAACGCAGGGTCCGTCTTCACACCTAAGTAGTGAAGAAATACACCCACCAAAACCACAACTACAATTATCAGGAAAATTATCTACGCATGCTTTTCATAAATTTTTCGTTCATAGGTTTTCATATTTCAATACGAGGCCATTTGCATGCATAACGGATAATTAAACAAAGCAGAACGACTTCTACAACAGCGCCAAACACCATGTGCACCCAGGCCTCTCCTGCCAGATTAAACAATGTAAAGGGAATAAATACCATGGCAATAATGATATTTGTCCGGCGGTTTACTTTAGCCGGCAGGACAACAGAAAGGAAAATCATCAGTGCGGGAATTGTCATTGACGCAAGTGCTGCCAAAAGAAATCCCTGCGTAAGCTTAAATTCAAACACTCTTCCTGCCTGAATATCTTCAATTTTACCCGGCATATATAAGTGGAAATAATCAACATACAGATAGAGAAACATCAAACTCGCCCACATCGAAGCAAGCTTTATCTTCAAACCGACTTTGATGTCTTCCAGTGAATTTTGTGGTATTTTTTCTGTATTCATATATATATTGGTTAAAAGTTATACCCAAAATGAAGCCCTGGTTCATAACCAAAGTACTTAGGCCATTTATTTTCCTTTGCTTGAAAAGAGGGAGGCGTATTTGTTTTTACAGGCCAGTGAGTTAAGCCTATAGAAGGTTCTATAAAGAAACGGTTTTTAAATAGTTTAACCTGATAACCCAAACGGTAGGTCATAAACAATGTGAAACCATTTGCAATCTTTTTATTATCCTCATCATAATATTTTTGAAAAGCATTCATTGCATGAACGCCTGTATATAATCCTTTCCACCAAAAACGATTGTATGCGAATCCAATTACTTTTTGGCGTACATATCCGGGATAATTTTCTCCAGGTGCATCAAATGATTTCCCCCAAGGGATACCTAATGGCCAGGCAAACTTTGATGATTTCAACTCTAAGAAA
The DNA here is from genome assembly GCA_002482815.1 of Bacteroidetes bacterium UBA7688. GTDB lineage: Bacteria > Bacteroidota > Bacteroidia > Chitinophagales > Chitinophagaceae > Rurimicrobium. The sequence continues at coordinate 3,013 of DLGS01000269.1, read as the reverse complement.
ACAACATCTTTAGGTGTAATCCTATAGCCAACATTTAATTGTATAAAAGCAGGATTGTTTACGCGGTCTAAATTTCCTAACATCAATAGTGTACTTCCAACAAAATACTTTTTGTAAGTACTGTCTTGTTTGTCGTATTGTGCATTCACTTGTAAGCTACTTGCCAATACCATGACAAACGCAACCCATAAAATTTTCTTTTGCATCTCTTTCCTTATGTAGGTTAAACGATGCTGCAAAAGTAGATTGGTGAACCACAACAACTAGTTCACTTAAGTTAAGAAATACGGTTAGCTCTTTTTTTCAACAAGTCTTGCTCTTAGTCTGCTTAATGATTGTGGCTTAATACCTAAATAACTCGCTAACTGGTGCTGTGGCACACGTTGGATAAGATCGGGTCGTGATTCCAATAAATTTAAATAGCGTTGTTCGGGGGAAGAAGTTTTAAACTTGTCAAAGTCTATTTGTTTTTTCGCTAAAAGTTCTTCAGATAGTTTTCTGCATAGGATTTCAAACCTGGGAAATTTACTGTTCACTTCTACTTCCATATCAGTATTTGAAACAGCAAGTATAGAGTCTTCAATACAACTTACATAATATTCAGACGGCGTTTTACTTATCACACAATTGGGTGTCAAGGCTTCCATTTCTGTGTAGAAAGCAGTTGTTTTTTCTTCACTATCTACAATATAATATGTCCGGATACAGCCTTTTAAAACAAAGTAGCTATCTTTTGTTTGTTGTCCCTCTTTGAGTAAAGTAGTGCCTTTCTTAACCGAGCGAAATAGGTCCAAAGAAGCGAGTGCATTCTTCTCATCATCTGTCAGAGAAATGTATTTTGATAAAAAGTCAAATAGTATGTCGTTCATTGTTTTGTTATTACTGTAGTCTGTTGCAATTGCTACCAACATTAAAAGTACGCAATAAACAGGGAAAAAATGTAATCATAAGAACCGTAATATATGTTGAATATCATCATTTTATAATTAGTTTTTTGTTAGCAAAAAGACAGAACTGTATAATGCTAAAAAGCAGACCGGTTTTATTTTTCTAAGGGGTACTGCTTTACTAACATCGCTATCTACCACAGCAGTATAAAGTATTCAGCAGTATGTTTTTAATGCCGATATACCCCCATAGTTCCTGAGTTACCAGATACAGAAATTCGATATCTACAATTTTGTGTAGATTTATTCAAACGATTCCATATGAAAAACATCCTGTATTTGCTGGTAGTTCTCTTGTTATCGCCTCAGGTAAAAGCACAGGATCTCTCCGCTTTTCAATCGAAAGAGTTTATAATAGGGAACGACACCCTCCGCTACCGCATTCTATACCCCGAAAAATATAAAAAGAACCGGGCTTATCCATTGGTAATGTTTTTACACGGCGCCGGAGAAAGAGGCAATGATAATGCTGCGCAATTAACACATGGAGCAGCCTTGTTCCTGAAACCGGAAAACAGAAAATATTTTAAAAGCATTGTCATCTTCCCGCAATGCCCTAAAAACAAATCATGGTCGAAGTTTAAGATGGTAAATGGCAAATTTGCCGGAAGCGATTCTGAATCGGAACCACCGGTAGAGCAACAACTGGTAAAAGCGCTGATGGACAGCATGCTGTTGAACCGCCATATTCTTGAAAGACAGATTTACCTGGGAGGATTATCAATGGGTGCATTTGGCAGTTATGATATGCTGATTCGTTATCCCGAATACTTTGCCGCTGCTTTTCCTATTTGTGGTATAGCAGATATTCCTGCACTGGTGCATAAAGCCAAAGGAGTACCCATGTGGATTTTTCATGGTGAAAAAGACGCGGTTGTATCACCAGAACCCAATCGTGAATTATATAAGGCACTCATGACGGCGGGAGCAACTGATATTACGTATTCAGAATATCCGGGCGTGGGTCATGATAGCTGGAACAATGCCTTCGCCGAGCCCAAACTGTTACCCTGGGTTTTTTCACACAAAAAGAAACTGAAGAAAAATTAAATTTAGTTGGAGAAGTGTTGCCACTGAAAGCACAGAAAGGCACTGAATCGTTCTGTGTTCTTCTGTGCTTTCAGTGGCAATAAAAAGCTAAAAAACTTTGAAACGATTTATCATTCCTGTTTGTTTGGTATTGTTAGCAGCATGCTTCACAGTGAAAAAAAACAGCCGGTCACTGCAATCCATTCGCCTGATAGATGTATATACCATACCACATGATTTCCGTTTTAAGGAAACAACTGTTGGTGGCTTATCGGGAATAGATTATGATGCAGGTTCAAATTCTTTTTATACCATCAGTGACGATAGATCAGACCGACAACCTGCACGTTATTATCGTTTCAATGTATCATGGTCTGCAACAAAAATTGACACGATTATATTTCAGGACGTAGTTAGTCTCTTACAGCCCAATGGAAAAATTTATCCATCCATTAAAGAAAACGGAAGCCTGACACCTGATCCCGAATCAATACGCTACAATCCTGAAACAAAAGAACTGGTATGGACAAGCGAAGGAGAAAGATTGATCAATGCCAGAGACAGTTTAATACAGGACCCCGCCATTCATTTTATAAACAGGAACGGTAGTCATATCCGCACGCTGCAATTGCCCGAGGGATTAAAAATGCAACAAACAGAAAAAGGCCCGAGACGCAATGGCGTTCTGGAAGGAGCTTCATTTTCTGCTGACTATAAAAAACTATACGTTAGCCTGGAAGAACCAAGGTATGAAGATGGTCCACAAGCTACATTAACAGCCAATGATGCATGGGCGCGCATTTATTCATTCAACATAAAAGATGGAAAAAACAGCGCACAATATGCATACAAACTCGATCCTGTTGCTTATGCACCCAACCCCGCAGGAAGTTTTATGGTGAACGGTATTCCGGATATTCTGTATGCAGGAAAAGATGAATTACTGATTATGGAAAGATCCTTTTCAACCGGACGACCTGCCTGCACCATTAAAATATTCAGTGTTGATTTGAAGGACGCACAGGATATAAAAGATA
>DLGS01000124.1 GCA_002482815.1 Bacteroidetes bacterium UBA7688 | reverse complement strand
CTTCCATTCACCGTAGTATTTCAACAGGTAATTTTCGCGAATCTGAGCGGAAAAAAGCAATTAAAAATCTACCCCGAAGCGGGTCACGAAAATTACCTGTTGAAATACTACGGTGAATGGAAGGAAGATGTGCGGGTGTTTCTGGAAGGGAAATAGAACTTTTGACACCTCTTTTGAAGATGTTTGAGTAATTTGTATTTTATCAAAGTAGCGAAAATAGATGGACATTCCTAAACTTCATCATCTCTTATGAGAACAAAACATCAGGACACAACCTTTATTGATGGTCTTCGATTCGAATCCTTAACCCAAAAGAACTGGCTAAAATTTGTGCAGTTATTTGGTGCAAAAGGTGCTTGCGGCAATTGTTGGTGTATGTTTTTTCGTTTGGGTAAAACCGAATTTGAAGAAGGCAAAGCAGACGATGGCAATAAAAATGCCATGCGTGCGATAGTGAAAGCCGGAAAACCTGCCGGTGTTCTGGCTTTTTATGAAGACGTACCCATTGCCTGGTGCGCATTTGCACCCAGAGAAGATTTTGCAAAGCTGGCCAGGTCGAGGGTGCACAAACCGATTGATGATAAAGCGGTCTGGTCCATCCCCTGCACTTATATTGATAAAAAATACCGTCGCCTGGGTGTTTCTGTCGCTTTGCTGAAAGGGGTGGTGGAATACGCCAAAACACAGGGAATAAAAATCATCGAAGCCTACCCCACTATTCCAACACAGGAAAAGCTACCCGATGCCTTCGCCTGGATTGGTTTGTACAAATCCTTTGAGCGGGCAGGTTTTGAAATTGTAGACCGTACATCAAAGCACCGCCCGATGGTTAGGTATGAGGTGGATTGATTTTTTTCATCGAGATTCTTCAACTAAAAAACTAAAATGAACAATTTTGACTGGACCCGCTTTGCAAGGAAAATTGCTGTAAAAGCCTCAATGGAGCAATTGTACAACGCTTGGACTAAATCCTCAGAAATAGAAAAATGGTTTCTGAGCAAGGCTGATTTCAAAGACGAAGATGGTGCTGTTCTTCATGCTGATTCTTCTGTAAAAAAGGGTTGCAGCTATGCCTGGAACTGGTACTTATATGATGTTACAGAACATGGTCATATCACAGATTCGAACGGGATAGATTTCCTGCAGTTTACTTTCGCCGGAAATTGCCTGGTGGATATCCATCTTTCCGTTCAGGACGATTATACGACTGTAGAACTCACCCAAAAGAATATCCCCACGGATGATGATTCAAAGAAAGGTATCAGGCTGGGATGTGATAGAGGATGGTCTTTCTATCTGGTCAATTTGAAATCAGTGTATGAGGGCGGCCTGGACTTGAGAAACAAGAATGCCGCCTTGAAAGGGATGCTGAACAATTAGGTTTTTATTTCCATTTCCTTTTTTCTATCCTGCCGGAAATCTCTACTTTTAAAGTCTATTCCTCATCATGCTATGAACCTGCAAACGGCTGTTCCTCCTAAATTTAACGGGCTGGATCATTTGCGTACACTGGCTATCAGCCTTGTCTTTCTTTTTCACTATAATATTCTTAGCCATGGTCAACCTGAATGGCTGCCCGAACTTATCCGCTTTGGCTGGACCGGCGTGGATTTGTTTTTTGTATTGAGCGGATTCCTCATATCCTCGCAATTGTTTGCGTCTGTTGCTAACGAACAATCAATCGATTTCAAAACCTTTTTCCTGAAGCGTTTTTTCAGGATTATTCCGGCATACCTGTTTACACTGCTGATCTACTTTTGCTTTCCCTTCTTTCGCGAAAAAGAAAGCCTGCCGCCGCTCTGGCGCTTTCTGACCTTCACCCAAAACTTTGGTCTCAACCTCAAAGAAACCGGCACCTTCTCGCACGCCTGGTCCTTGTGTGTGGAAGAACATTTTTATCTTTTTCTTCCCCTGATTTTGCTCTTCCTCCAATTCAGGCATTGGATAAAAAAGTCATGGCTTTTGCTGATAACGTTATTCCTGGCCGGATTTGTTATCAGGCATTGTGCTTATCAATATGGCTATATGCCGGTATCGGAAGATGAATCGGCCTTTGTGTATTGGTATAAGTTTATATACTATCCTACTTATAACCGTCTCGACGGGTTGTTGGTTGGCGTTTCTATCGCAGCCATTTACCGGTTTTTGCCTGCTGTATGGAGCAGATTATCAGCCAGAGGAAACCTGTTTATTGTAGCTGGTTTAGGAATTCTCAGCGGCGCTTATTTTTTGTGCGAGGATACCAGAAGCTATGCTGCCTCTGTATTTGGCTTTCCAGCTGTTGCGCTTGGCTATGGTTTTGTGGTGACAGGAGCGCTTTGTCAGGGCAGTTTTCTATTCAAAGCAAAATCAGGCATCACCAATTTCGTTGCTGTTCATTCTTATGCCATCTACCTCACGCACAAAGGGGTTATCCATATGACTCAGGAAGCGCTTGCTGCGTGCAACCTTTCTCCAAATATGGTACTACTTATAAGTATAGGCACTTGCCTGCTGGCTGCCAACGTGCTGCACCGGTTTATTGAAAAGCCGTTCATGAAATTGCGGGAACGATTTGTGAATAAACAACCCGAATTATTGTAATGATTGTTTTTAAAAACAAGTAACAGAATTACTGAAATTCAATCCGCTGGTCTTCAAAGCGGGGACATCTTATAGAATGATTATTGTTCGGAAAAAAGCCTTTACAGAATAAAGAAATTTCATATCCGCCCCAGCCGTTGGTTGCCCTACGCGCCGACGAGTTGTTGATATCATAACTGACATTGATAGAATAATTATTGAAATCAACTTTTACGGTAGGGATAAAGGCATCCTGGTAGCGATAAAA
>DLGS01000330.1 GCA_002482815.1 Bacteroidetes bacterium UBA7688 | reverse complement strand
GTCAATTCGATTTCGATGAAGGAAGGCGAAGGCAAATTCATGGAGCAAGCCAGAATATGCAAAACTTTTGGGGCAGCAGTTATCGTGATGGCATTTGACGAATTGGGTCAGGCGGACACTTTGGAGCGCAGGGTTACTATTTGCGAACGTGCTTATAAAATCCTGACCGAACAGGTTGGTTTCGCGCCGCAAGACATCATTTTCGACCTCAATATTTTTGCCATTGCAACCGGTATTGAAGAACATAATAATTATGCAGTTGATTTTATTGAAGCAACAAGGATTGTAAAAGAGAAAATGCCGCTTTGTAAAGTAAGTGGCGGTGTGAGTAATGTTTCTTTTTCATTCCGGGGTAATGACCATGTGCGTGAAGCGATTCACAGTGTGTTTTTATTGCATGCTATCGAGGCTGGTATGGATATGGGTATTGTGAATGCCGGACAATTGCAGATTTACGATCAGATAGAACCACAGTTGCGAGAACTGTGTGAAGATATTGTACTGAACAGAAGACCAGATGCTACAGAGCGTTTGGTGAGTTTTGCCGAAACCGTAAAATCGGCCGGGAAAGAAATCGTAAAAGATGAAGCCTGGAGAAACAATTCGGTAGAAGAAAGATTAAAACACGCGTTGGTCAATGGTATCACCGAATATATTGATGTAGATACTGAAGAAGCGAGGTTAAAATATCCACGACCATTGCATGTCATCGAAGGTCCGCTGATGGATGGAATGAATGTGGTGGGTGATTTGTTTGGCAGCGGTAAAATGTTTCTGCCGCAGGTGGTCAAGAGTGCCCGTGTCATGAAAAAAAGTGTGGCCTGGTTGACACCCTTTATCGAGCAGGAAAAACTGGATAATCCATTGGCATTGCAAGGCGGTGCTGCTAAGATATTATTGGCTACTGTAAAGGGAGATGTACACGATATTGGAAAGAATATTGTAGGAGTTGTTTTGGCCTGCAATGGATACGAAATTGTGGATATGGGTGTGATGGTTCCGGCAGACAAAATACTGGACAAAGCAGTAGAAATTGGTGCAGATATTATCGGGCTGAGCGGTTTGATTACACCTTCGCTGGATGAGATGGTGCATGTAGCCAAAGAGATGAAACGCAGAGGAATGACTCAGCCTTTGTTGATTGGCGGTGCGACAACTTCTCGCACACATACGGCAGTGAAAATTGCCGAACAATATGATAACGGCGTTATTTATGTTTTGGATGCCAGCCGCTCTGTTCCTGTTGCGGGCAGCCTCTTGAGCGAAGATCAAAAGACACAATTCCTCAAAGAAACCAGAGATGAGTATGAACAACTTCGCAGTGATTATGCCAACAAAAAAACCATAAAAGAATACATCAGTTTTGCTGAAGCGCAGAAAAATCCTGTTGGCATCAACTGGGATGGATATGTGCCTCCGGTCCCTGCATTTTTAGGAGCAAAACCTTTCGTTGATTACGACCTGAATGAAATCAGAAAGTATATTGACTGGACGCCATTTTTCATTACCTGGGAAATGCGTGGGCGTTATCCTCAAATATTGAATGATCCCAACTCCGGTGCTGAAGCCACAAAATTATTCAACGATGCAAATGCAATGCTGGATAAAATTATCGCTGAAAAATGGTTGACCGCAAAAGGAGTTTTGGGTTTTTGGGAGGCCGAAAAACCAGGCGCAGATACAGTTGTATTGACAAACCCTAAAGGTGACGGAAAAGAAGTGCGACTGGAATCTTTGCGCCAGCAAATAAAAAAGGCGGCCAGTCAGCCTCAATTTTCGCTGGCAGATTTTATCGCCCCAAAAGAGCAAAATATGCAGGATTATATGGGAGCTTTTGCGGTGTCTATTCACGGAATTGAACCACATCTTGCAGACTATGATAAAGCGCATGATGATTATAATAAAATAATGTTGCAGGCATTGGCAGACAGGCTGGCGGAGGCTTTTGCTGAAGTGCTGCACCTGCGCACCAGGAAGGAATTCTGGGGCTACGCCAAAGATGAAAATATTTCTATTCCTGATTTGATTAAAGAACAATACCAGGGTATCCGCCCGGCTCCGGGTTATCCGGCCTGTCCGGACCATACCGAGAAAATAAAATTGTTTGATTTGCTGGACGCAACCAATGTTGCGGGCATTACCCTTACTGAATCTTTGGCTATGTATCCCGGCGCTGCCGTTTGTGGCTGGTATTTCAGTCATCCGCAAAGTGGCTATTTTGGTATTGGTAAAATATTGAAAGATCAGTTAGAAAATTACGCAGAGCGCAAAGGAATGAGTATTGAGGAAGTAGCTAAATGGCTTTCTCCAAATCTTGAAGAATAGTTTTATGAAAGAGAATCAAGGTGCCTCCAATAAAGGATTAAGGGTTATTGCCAATGGGATATCTGTGTTGCTGCACCCGGTTTTTATGCCGTTAATTTGCTGCATCGTTATTTATGCCGCCATGCCGGAATTGTTTCTCGGTGTAAAACCAAAAGTGTTAACTGGTTGGATAGGAATGATTGTGATTAACACCATTATTTTTCCTGTGCTGCTTATGCTTTTGCTAAAAGGTTTAGGATTTATCAAAAGTATTTACCTCAAAGATGTAAAGGAGCGTGTGATACCATTAATTGGGATTATGGTGTTTTACTTTTGGGCTTATTGGGTGGTGAAAAATGTTGGCGTACCTATTGCAAAATCCGACTTGACAACGCTTGCCGTAAAGGCTGAAGGACCCCAGGTTCCTGTGCTTGTTCGGATGTTATTACTGGGTAATTTTTGGGGCATTATTGCCGTTTTTTTAGTCACCATTTTTTTTAAAATCAGCATGCATACTGCTGGTGTCGGTTCTTTATTGGGACTTGTATTGGTGATGATGATCGTCTCGGAATCATTTCTGCTGCTGCCATTTATCATAGCAGGTGCAGCTGCCCTGATAATAGGATGGGCAAGATATACTCTTGGTGCGCACAGCTCAAAACAATTAATTGCTGGCTATGTGGTAGGTATAGCAGCACAGATTGGAGCCTATCTGTATATTTAAATCCCTGCTTTTTCCTTTTTGAAAATAAGGAATATTGCACCAATCAAAGGTGCAAGCCATCCCCAATGGGATAATCCTTTAGTGAACACGTGAAAGAGTGCAGCACGTGGAGCCGGATTTTGATTAGGAATACCGTAGTGTATTTTTGAGAACATCTCACTGATTCTTCTGGAATTGGCAGGTGTATTGGCATAGAGCTTATAATGCTCATTATTTTTCAGGATTTTATTTACGCTTTTGTGACCATTGATGGCGTTAAAATCTGGTTTCATGTCTGCATCAAAAAAGAACCAGTCACCATTAGCGTAAGTTTCCAGGGCATAATGCCCTGGAAACCCTACTTTCCGGGATGAGATGCCCAGTTTGCTGCAGGCTTCCATAAAAATAATACTGATTTGGCTGCATGATGCAACATTTCCTTGTAAAATGTCGTTTGGTATTACTTTTGCACACAAATCACTCCATACAAATCTTCCTGCCAAAACTGCAATCCAGTTTTCCCGGGTGGTGTAAACAGAATAGGCGTGAATAAACCTTCTTTTTAAAATCTTATTTAAATACCTTGCCATGTCAAGCTCGTTGCCGGTATCAGGGGAGTTTCTACGCACATAAGCTACCAAATCATCTACTGATTTAAATCTTTCGACAACTTTCTCATCATAAAATTTGTTTCTAACAGCAACAAATTGCTTTTGGTTAGTCTCTTTATCATTGTTATATGGAAATTGATCTATCCAATTGTTTGGGAACCAATTCATTCCTGCCATTATAATTGTGAGACTTACAAGTACAATAATTCTAAATTGTCTTTTACGGTCAGGACGCCGTTTTTTTATATAACGTATGCCGCCAATTGGCCGGTTGGTATGGCCAGAGGTTCTATTCATTTATTTGGTTTTTAGGTTTGATGATAATAAATATGAATTATCATTTTAAGAACTGTAGTTTCAGGCAGTTCTTGTATTAGTTGAAAGCAAAGTTAAGACTATAGCTAGCTTTATAGGCTAGCAATGAACTGTTTATATGAATTTATATGATTGAAATGTGTAATTAAAGATTATATAAATTGGTTATCATCTGAACGTTTTCTTTATTTTTTTGGTACATATTAAGAGCGATATTTACTTTTTATTTTTTTAAATTTTAATAATCGGCATTACGTAATTAGTTTTTATTTGGTTTTATGCAAACATGGAAATGTCGTTAAAAAAAACTTAAGACCAGCCTTTCCCGTCTGCTACCGACTTTTCACCGACAGCATGCTTCATTTTCGCAGGTTTCATTTATTCTTTCCTACTTTTGGTCATCAACAAGAAAAACAACAGAGTATGCAATTAGCATTTTGGAAAAAGAAAAAAGAAAACCCAAACAAAAAGAAAAAGCCGGTATGGCGTGAATGGATCGATGCTGCATTATTTGCCATCATTGCCGCAACCATTATCCGTACTTTTTTTATAGAGGCCTATACGATTCCTACACCTTCCATGGAAGGCAGTATGTTGGTCAACGATTTCTTATTTGTCAGTAAGACGGCTTATGGCCCAAGGGTTCCAAATACACCAATCGCTTTTCCGCTGGTGCATAATACAATGCCCCTTACGGGTGGTAAATCGTATTCAGAATCAGTACATTGGAAATATAAACGCTTGCCTGGATTTGGCCATGTTGAACGTAATGATGTTGTGGTATTTAATTTCCCGAACGGCGACACGGTTGTTGCAGAGATGCCGGACCAGGATTATTATGATATCTGCCGCAAATCAGGCGGAAGAGCAGCGGTGCATAGTATGTACACTATTATTACCCGTCCGGTAGATAAGAAGGAAAACTATATCAAACGTTGCATTGGTTTGCCAGGCGATAAATTGCAGATTATAGATGGTATCGTTTATATCAACGACAAACCGGGTGAGGTATTCCCG
>DLGS01000264.1 GCA_002482815.1 Bacteroidetes bacterium UBA7688 | reverse complement strand
GGAAAGCCAACTTCTTTGGCAATTTTAATGGCCTCTTTCAAATCGCTGATAGGTTCATCCGTTCCGGGAACCATTGGCACATCGAACTTTTTGGCTGCTTGTTTGGCCGAAATTTTATTACCCATCATATTGATGGAATAAGCACTTGGCCCGATGAAAGTAAAACCCGCTTCGGTAACTGCCTGCGAAAAATCTGCATTTTCGCTTAGGAAACCATATCCGGGATGAACTGCATCAGCGCCGGTTTGGCGTGCAGCTTCCAGTATTTTTTCAATACGCAGATAAGACTGAGAAGAGGCAGCAGGACCGATGCAAACCGCTTCGTCTGCAAATCGAACGAAAGGCATATTGCGATCTGCTTCTGAATAGACAGCAACAGTTTTGATACCCATTTCGCGCGCAGTACGCATTACTCTAAGCGCTATTTCGCCACGGTTGGCAACTAATATTTTTTGCATGAAAAAAAATATTTTTTCTTAAAAAAGTGCAGATTAAAATTTATTTTTCCTTGTGACCTTTACCATACCTTACAAACATATAGAGGTATAAAACCCTCGATATGCGCATAATCCACGGTTGCAATGCCAGGCAAATACCTACAGCAACCGACAAGGCAATAAAAATACTGTTATCTAAATAACTCAAACCCATCAAAACCCAATATGCTACAAAAACCGTAGCCAATAATGCCACTGTTAATCCATAACTTACATAACCTGTTCCATAATAAAAACCGGGTTCAAGTTCCATTATCTGTCCACATTCCGGGCATTTTTCCGGCATGTGCAGCATCGAACCTAATGGAAAAATCGATTTATTGGTGTACATATTGCCTTTGCGACAATTGGGGCATTTCATTTTTAAAATACTGGGAAATAAAGCAGGTGCTTTTTCAGAATTCATCGAAACGTGCGTTTTTGTGCCGCAAAGGTACGATGATGCAGAAAAAGAAAAGAAATAAATTGCTTGTAAAGTATAGATGAAAACTATTTGTCCTTGTCAACAGCAACAACAGTTTTCAACTTAAGAGCCTTTGCTGCGCGCATTACTGCAACAATATTATCAAATTGAGCTTTTTTATCCCCATTAATAACCACGGTTCCTTCTGCATCGTGGCTTTTGGCCACCATCGCTGCGATAGCTGATTGAAGAGAATCCTGACTTACACTGCGTGTGCCGATGAAAAATCTTTGTAGCGAATCAACGGTGATCACAACGGTTTGTTTTGCCTTGCTGTCACTGGCAGCCCGTGGTACAGAAACCTTTACCAGGTTGGGGTTTGCCAGGGTCGAAATAATCAGAAAAAAGAACAAAAGGATAAATAGAATATCATTGAGCGCTGAAGTTTCAGATTCTTTTGAAGCACGAAGATGTGAGCGTAAGTTCATTTATTTGGTGTAATAAGTTGATGCAATATAAAAAAGAAACGTCTTTCGAACGTTTCTATTTTCACAAATAAGTTTTACTGTGCACTCAGCATTTGAACATCCTCATTTCCGACAGTCGGTTGAGGTAAATTCAATTCAAATTTTCCTTTCTCCATTTCATTCTCCAGCTGCTTGCTTTTTTTATTCAACCAATAGGAATTGGTCAGATAATTTTTGTCATTGTGGTAAATAAAAAGGCAGGTTCCACCTTTAAGGCAATTTATAATTTCGGGAGCCAATTCTTCAGAAATGGCAGGACAACCCCAGCTACGACCCAGACGTTGGTTTTGCTGAATAAATGATTCTGATACATAGCTCGCACCATGCATCACAACCGAGCGGCTGTAAGCCGCAGAATTGTATTGATTATCCATCCCAAAAAGATAAAGCGACAAACCATGTCCGCCATTATACGTTTCACCGGTAACATAAAAACCAAGGCTGCTTTGATGAGAGTTTTCCTTATTGGAAAAATGCTCGGCAAATTCTTCGCCGGTTCCCTGACCATGCGCCACATAAGTGTTTTGAAGCACTTTATTATTGTGCAGATCAATAATCCATAAACGTGGCACGTTAGACGAAAGGCTGTAGTCTGCAACACTGAGAATTTCCTTCTCATCGCTCAGTTTACCCGCGCCTTTAAGATTCAGGTAGCCACGATATGCAGTTTCAAAAACCTGTGGATTAAGTTTATTGAAACGGCAAAAATTGATTTTTTGGTAAACAGTTGAAATGTGTTCGGTGGACGTTTTTGTTGTTTGTGCTTTGTCCGGATTATTTTCTGCTTTCGAATCTATTGTGAAAACAAATAACAGCAACAGTGCTGCAAGCCAGTTCTTTACTCTGTTTCTCTTCCTCATATCTTTCAAAGATAAATCATAACAAATTGAATCTACACCAATTTTTGTTAAAAGGTCTTTAAACTATTTGGTTTTAATCCAGTCTCTAATCAAAATATTAATAGCCTCGCAAAATATAATCACACAGTGTACGTTAACATACAAGAAAACTTGAGTTTCATGAAAAAAACCAGCTTCTTTTTGCTTTTTGCAATGGTTCTTCTATGCAATACTTACGCTCAGGAAAAACTTTTTCTGAAAAATCAAAAAGAACCTATTCCGTGTAAGATTTTGGAAATCAACACAAGTGAAATAAAATACCAACCCGCTGATGCTGATCAACTGACTGTTGGTGTCAGTAAAAATGATGTGGAAAAAATCATCTTCAAATCCGGAAGAACACAATATTTCACAGATCCTTTACAAGATTTCAATTATTACAAGGGGCAAAAACGAATGATACTTAAAGCGGGCTTGCTTTCCCCTGCTTTAGGGTTTGCAGATTTTTATCTTGAAAAATCACTAAAACCAGGAAAAAGTGTGGAGTTACAGTTAAATGTTATCGGCTTAGGGAAAAACATTACCTATTACAACAATTATTTAAACTCAGACAATTTATACATCAACCAGCGTGGCGCTTTGTTCA
>DLGS01000408.1 GCA_002482815.1 Bacteroidetes bacterium UBA7688 | reverse complement strand
ATATGGTTATCGTAAGCCATCGGGCACTACTGTCCCGATTGAGTTTAGGGTAGCTTATACCTTACAATTTGCAGATGGTACAGGATCTAGTGCCACATCCGGTAACGGTGGTAATGGTAACCAGTTCTCGTCCAGCGGATTAATTCAAAACTTTATATCATCCGGTTTGCCAAACTTGCGTTACGTTGCACCCCTTACATATGATTCCCGTCATAATATTAATTTGAGTTTCAATTACCGTTATGAAGATGGTGAAGGTCCAACAGTTGGTGGTAAGCATTTCTTGCAAAACTTCAACGCTAACCTGATTATGCGTGCAAGAAGCGGAGAGCCATATACAACCTATCAAAATGTTGTTGGTAACGCAATCCAGGGGGGGCTGAATGGTACACGTTTGAATTGGCATTTTGGTTGCGACTTGAAATTGGATAAAAACTTTGCCCTTAATGGCTTTAGCAAAAAAGCAGAACCAACTGTAGATGGCGCTACTGCATCAATTTCTTCAAATAGAAAAAAATATTATATTAGCGCATTTCTTTTGTTCCAAAACCTGTTTAATATAAAGGATGTACTAGGTGTTTATCCATACACCAGTCGTCCTGATGATGATGGTTATGTTGCTTCTACAAATGGTCAGCAGTTTTTCTCTGCCTCAGTAAGCCCTACTACGCTGCAGGATTTGTATTCATTATATGTTGATAACCCAGGATTTTACAACAGTCCGAGAAGAGCAAATATAGGTTTCTCGTTCTCTTTTTAATATTCAATGAAGACGATTAAAATTAGTGATTACTAAAAAACTAGAATTATGAAAAGGAGTCTATGCCAAATGATGTTTACCCTTGCGGGTGCCCTGGCAATTACATCGGATGCATTAGCGTACAATATTATTAGTAAAACTGCTAAAACGGCAGACAATTCATTACTAAAAACAACTGCAGGCTGTGCTCAGGCAACAGCAGCTATCGACCTGGATATTAATAATGTCCGGGCGAGATTAATGACAGGTGGTGATATGTGGTATGATATTGGTAAAAATTTGCCAAGTTATGAGGTGCCAAAAGGTAGTCAGAGACATTCGCTCTTTGCGGGTTCTTGCTGGATAGGTGGGATTGATGGAAATGGTCAGCTGAAAGTTTCTGCACAAACCTTTCGTACAAGAGGTAATGATTACTTTCCCGGTCCTATTGATAAGGTTACGAAGGCAGTTACTTCTGCGTCCTGTTCTGAATGGGATCGTTTCTGGAAGGTTGATGCTTCTACTATTCAGGAGTTCAGAAAAGCCTGGTTAGAAGGAGGTGCATCATCTATTGTTGATGAAAAATTTGATGTAATTAAACAATGGCCGGCTACAGGGAATATTTATGCGGTAGGAAGCAAGAATAATGCATTACCTGAACTTCTCGGTCCAGTTGATGAGTATGGATATGCGCCTTTTGTTGACTACAATGGCGATAAAGTATATAATTGGAACGATGGTGACTATCCAGCTTCATACGGTACCGCTGGTAGTAACCCCAGTCAATTTATCTGGTGGGTATTCAATGATATAGGTGGAACCAAAACAATGACAAAAACGCAATCCATAGGCATGGAGGTACAGACTTCAGCTTTTGCGTATACCTCAACAGATTTTCTAAATGATGCTACCTTCTATAATTATCGCTTAATTAACAGGGGTAATGTTGTACTTGATAGCTGCTTTATCGCTACCTGGACAGATGCGGATTTAGGTTATGCGTTTGATGATTATATTGGTTGTGATACAGCCCGTGGTTTAGGTATATTGTATAATGCAACTAGTCCTGACAATCCATCCAATGGTCAGAATACATATGGTACAAGACTGCCGATGATTGGGGTTGACTTTTTTATTGGTCCTAGAAAATATTATCTTGATAGTGTAGGAAGGGAGACATCCCGACTTTTAAAAATGAGTTCCTTCTCTTATTTTGAAGGTGCTACTTTTGGGGATTTACGAGATCCAACTACAGGTACTGAGTTCTATAATTATATGACAGGTAGTACCGCTTCCGGTATTCCCTTTTCTAATGATGCATCTAGATGTCCCGGCTCTGTCGGTTATGGTTTAGGTCCTATTGCTCCATTTGTTTTTTATGGCGACCCTGGGAATTCTTCAGAATGGTCCATGTGCGCTTGTAAATCAAAGCTAGATGACAGACGATTTATTCACTCTTCCGGCCCATTTACATTGAAAGCCGGGGAAAAAAATGACATTACTATTGGAGTAGTTTGGGTAGATGACGTAGGTGGTTGCGGAACAGGTTCATTCAAAAAAATACGCGCTGCGGATGATATTGCTCAAGCCTTGTTTGATCAAGGGTTCAAGAGGACTGTAGGTCCTGAAGCACCACTTTTAACGATACGCGAATTGGATAGAAAATTGATTTTCTATATTAACAACCCTACAAATAGTAATAATTATAACGAGCGGTTTGGTGACCCAAAGTATATTTCAAATGAAATATACAAAGTTTTATCTCCAAAAGCATTGGCTCAAAAATCCTCTGATTCAATGTATCGTTTTGAGGGGTATAGAGTATTTCAATTGCGTGGCCCTAGCGTTTCTTTATTCGACGAGAATGGAAACTTATCAGATGATGCGATAGAAGTTTTCCAAACGGATAGAAAAAATGGTGTTTCACAAATTGCGAATTATGAAAAAAATCTGGAAGTAAAGAATCCGATTGATCAATATAATACTATTATTAAAGTCAATGGAAAAGATAGTGGCATTGTCCATAGTTTCGTAATTACAGAAGATAAATTTGCTTCAGGAGATAATACATTAGTAAATTATAAGACCTACTATTTTGTTGCGGTAGCATATGCGCATAATAATTTCGCACCATTTGATCCCCACAACGAAACAACTACTCAAGATAAAGCTTATTTAATTGGCGATAACGGACCGGGTTCTACTGCTATAATTAGGTATCCTGCAATGCCAAATGCTATGAACCAAAAAGGTGATACTTTCTCAAATGCTGCATTCGGGGATGGCGTTATCATTACAAGAATTGAAGGTGTTGGTAATGGAGGTAATGATTTGCAAATTAATGACACTACTGAGCAGGCCATTTTAATGTCGCCTACCCATCAGGTGAATTTCCCTACCTACAAACAAGGCAAAGGGCCTGTTGATATTAAAATTGTTGATCCAGTAAAGGTTATAAATGCTGATTGGAGAATTTCTTTGATTGGTGGTACCAATAGTCCTGACGCAAATTTGGGACTCTTAGATACCTCCGGATGGAGAATTGACCAGTTAGACAATGCTGGAAACGTCGTAAAAACTATTTATAGTGAGAGAGATATTTCGGTCGCGAATGAGCAGATATTGTCAGAATATGGTTTGTCTGTAAGTGTTGCACAAACAAAAGCTCCTGGTCTTGAACCACTGGGAGGCAATGGATTAATAACCACTGACATTACATTTCAAAATACAGCTATTCCTTGGTTAAGCGGTGTTGCTGACCAAAGTGGCAGGTCCTTACTTAACTGGATCAGAGGGGGAACATTTAAGTAAGGACC
>DLGS01000171.1 GCA_002482815.1 Bacteroidetes bacterium UBA7688 | reverse complement strand
AGGGTATTACCACCCAATGATTCCCTGCAGATGTTGGCTTCTAAATTTTCGACAAGAAGAGTAGACGTTACCGACTCTGCAAGTGGTAAAGTGGGCAAGAAAACGGTTATCGTAAACTCAACTGTCACTAAATCAAAAGATACCAATATTTTAAATAATACTCCTTCCCTGGGTTTGACAATCGAAATTCCGGATATCGAAAACGTCAATGCTTATTCCTACATCAAGTCGCAATATGTCTTCACCAATCCATTCACCGGACATGTCAATATTGAAATTCCTGATGCAAAAACGGTAAAATACTCAATCGATTTTTTTGACAGTAAAAATGTCAAAATCCTCGAAATTCCTAAAATTGCAGAAGCGGCTGTGATACTGGATAAGCGTAATTTTCAACGCGTTGGAATGTATAAGTTCGAGCTATATAAAGAAAAAGTGAAACTTGAAACTGGTTACATTACAATTTATTAATTTAGTAATGTATTGTAAAAAAGAATGATGTAAACTTTCTGCCGCCTGCTTTTTTACTTTTAAATTTCTTTTCTAGACCAATGTAGCTTCAAAAACTTCTTCGAAATTTTTCCTTATTTGTTCTTTCACCAGTTCTGGGTCAACCTCCCGTCCTAATTCCTTTTGCATTGACGTTACACCTTTATCAGTAATGCCGCAAGGAACGATATAGTCGAAGTATTTAAGGTCAGTATTTACGTTTAAAGCAAAACCGTGCATGGTTACCCAACGGCTGCAACGAACGCCCAGGGCACATATTTTTCGTTCCTTTCCTTTAATATCAGCATCCAGCCACACACCGGTTGAACCCTTCAGCCTGTCGCCAACAAGGCCCCAATGCGCAATAGTTTTAATAATCACTTCTTCGAGCCCACGCATATACTTTCCAAGGTCGGTATAGATTTTTTCCAAATCAAGAATAGGGTAGCCAACAATTTGCTGTGGACCGTGGTACGTAATATCTCCACCCCGGTTGGTTTTATAAAAGGTAACATCCAGTTCTTTCAGGCGGGTGTCATTGAGCAGCAGATTTTCCATCACACCACTTTTTCCCAAAGTATAAACATGGGGATGCTCACAAATAAAGAAATGATGTTTTGTGTCAATTGACTTGTCTTTTTCCTCTTCTGTTTTGCCAAACCACTGGGCTTTTACATCCAGGTTTTCTTTTAAAATAGCTTCCTGCTTGTCCCAGGCGGTACCATATTCAATTCTACCCCAGTCTTCAAATTTTACCCGTTGCATATTTTGCTCAAAAATTATGGGTGCAAGGTACTATTTTTGAAAAAACAACAGCACGTTAAAATAGTTAGGATAAGCTTAATGCAATCGCCGTTTTTAAGCTGAAAAAAATTATCTTCACATCCCCAAAACAAACAATAAAAAATTAAACAGTACAATCATTATGGCATCATTCGATATCGTCAGCAAAGTGGAATTGCAAACCCTGGACAATGCAATAAATATTGCTAAAAAAGAAATCGACAATCGTTTTGACTTTAAAGGGACTCATGTTCTGCTGGAGCTCAATAAAAAGGATATGACTATTAATATCGAAGTAGACAGCGATATGAAGCTGAACCAACTTGAAGATATTATGCTTACCAAAGCAATGCGGCAGGGGCTTGAGGCAAACTGTTTTGACCTTAGCAAAACACCAAATGCTTCCGGAAAATACATTCGCAAGACAGTTCCTGTAAAAAACGGACTGGATAAAGAAATGGCTAAGAAAATTGTGAAACTGATTAAAGACAGCGGGCTAAAAGTACAGGCTGCAATAATGGATGATACCATCCGGGTGACCGGAAAGAAGATAGATGATTTGCAGGATGTGATCAAACTTTGCAATGGAGCAAACCTTGATGTGCCTTTGCAATATCAAAACATGAAAGCGTAGTAAGAAAACCGTGAGGAGGTGCATTTCCCCTGCCCTCAAAACCCTATGAACAATTACGATAATTTAGTAGAGAGATTAGATGCCTTTGTGCGCAAATATTACGCTAACCAATTGTTGCGTGGTGCGCTGGTATTGCTTATTGCCTTACTTGCCTATATCCTGATGGTGAGCATTGGCGAGTATTTTCTCTATTTGCCGGTTTGGTTGAAGATACCGCTTGTAGGCGCTTTTGTTTTGTTCGCTTTTGCTGCATTTGTTTACTGGATTGCCATTCCTTTGTCCAAAATGGCTAAGCTTGGCAAAATTATTTCGCACGAGCAGGCCGCTACAATCATTGGTACGCATTTTCCTGAAGTCAGCGATCAGTTGTTGAATATCCTGCAATTGAAGCAGCAGGAAAGCACAGCATCCAGCAAGCAACTAATAGAAGCGAGCATCGGACAAAAAATCAATAAAATTGCAGTTGTTCCTATCGGTAATGCTGTTGACTTTAAACGCAACAAAAAATATCTCCCTTATTTATTGCCACTTTTGCTGGTTGGTATTTTTATACTGGTAGCTGCGCCAAATGTTTTTCGCGATGCGTCCGAACGCCTTTTACAACCAACAAAAGAATTTGTAAAACCTGCACCATTTAAGTATACCATCACCTCATTGCCACTTAC
>DLGS01000177.1:11015-13042 GCA_002482815.1 Bacteroidetes bacterium UBA7688 | reverse complement strand
CCAAGTCGGGCTCTAAAGCAAGGATAGCATTCAGGCCGTCCAGTGCATTAGTAAAAGTACCGGCATACTCCAGTGTGTTATGCTCCTGTGCAAATAACTGCAACATTAAAGCATCAACTTCATTGTCCTCTATGATGATATATTTCAGGCTGTTTACATTCATCCTGAAATAAAGATAATGGTATTATAAGGAATTAATGTCTCCGGCAGCGGCTGATTTTTTTAATTTAACCTGCACAAAAATTCTGAAAGAGACCCTTCAAGTATACCAACTTATAAAAAATTATTCGTTGATAGTTGTATCTTTAATTTGAAAAAAATAATTTTACTTCAACTTGTTCTTCAAGCTATAACTAACCGCAACAAGTATTAAAAAATGTACTGCTTATGAAAAATTTCATTTTTGGCCTTATTTTAGGCGTTGTGATTGCCGGTGCAGGTGCTTACCTGTCCTTCCCCAAATACAAACAAGCTTCTTACGATGAAGGCTTCGCAGCCGGCAATAAGGAAGGTGTTACAAAAGGAACAGCAATTGGTATGGAAGAAGGTATCGCCAAAGGTGAAGCCCAACAAAAAGCTGTACTCAACAGTGTAAGCGATAGTATGAATAATGTGTTGGCTCAAAAGCAGGAGGCCCTGGCCAAAGCTTCACGCAAACCGGTTATTAAGGAAAAACTAAACCAAAACTGGCGCGTATTGGGAGGCAATATTGCTGAACCCATTCCTGAAGGCACATCCGATGCGCCATTGCCACCACCAACACCTGATACGCAGGAGCAAAAATAATTTATTCCCGGTACGGGTCTGTGTTTTAGATTTTTATACCGGTGATAAAAACGCCCAAACCCCATCGCAGCAGTTGCTTTGATGGGGTTTTTCTATAGGCGTTGTCGGAGCTTTTTTATTTATCCCATGCGTTGTTGTATGCTTCTTTTGCAATAGAGTAGAGGTTTCTCCAGTCGCTTCCCAAAGAATTTACTGTCATCACCAATTCTACTTTGTTTGGGAATTTCAGGATAATAGTTTGCAAACCCGGGTCACCTGCGCTTCTGTCGCCAGAGCCATCTGCATCACTGTACAATGCACCATCGTGGCCATATGCTGTTCCGTTCTTTACCGAAAAGTTCGACCACCAGCCAATCATTTCTGTCTCCATCATTGTTTTTTCATTTGCTTTCAGGAAGTCTTCCGTGTTTACCAGATATACAATGAATTTAGACAGGTCTCTTGTAGTGAGATAGAACCCGCCACCACCACAGGAATTAGTCCAGTCACCGGTTGTGGCGAATTTTAAAGCACTTGGCGCTTCATTAAACATGTCCATCGTTTTGCCGGGAATGGATACACAGGCTCTGTTGTCTAAACCTATTTTTTTGAAAATGTTATCCTGAACAATCATGATGTAGCGCTCAGACATCCATCTTTCAAAGTCTGTCGCATTGCCCTCCTGATAAGTGTTGTACAAGGAAAGGTTGTTCATCTTAGGCAATATCGCTCTGAACAGCGCAAGATTGATATTGGAGTAGGTGCGCGATTTGTCGGCATCGGGTGCTTTGCCGGCAGCGTCTTTCAGGCTGGCCCAGCTTGTGCTGCTTCCGCGTATTCCTGACGTGTGCGACATTAACTGACGAAAGGTGATTTTACTGAACTGAGCATTTTTACTCCATGTATCCGGAAGCCATCTCCCGATAGTACTATCTAGAGTGATATCACGATAGCGCATAAACATCAGGAAAGTCGTCGCTGTCAGGGTTTTGGTCACGCTGGCAATATTGATATAATTATCGATACTGTAAGCAAGGCTTGCTCCGGCAGAGGATTGTGTCCCGATACCTGTGTCAGCAGTTTTTACAATCTGTCCGTTTTGTGTGATGATAATCCCATATCCGCGTGCTGCTGATAAGGATGTAATTAGGTTTTGCTTGAACTTTTCCGTGTTCAGGGTTTCGGCAGCCGGAACGGCTACTTTGTCATTTTTTTTGCACGAAGCAAAGAGCGAAAGGCTGCACAGCGCAATTGCTGCAATT
>DLGS01000177.1:0-10951 GCA_002482815.1 Bacteroidetes bacterium UBA7688 | reverse complement strand
TGCAATTTTTACCAGTGTTGAATTTTTCATTTTATATTTTTTTATTGTTAAGAATTGAGTGCAAGGTATATTGGCTTCCTGCACAAAATTTGGTGGATTAATGGATGGGGTGTTTGACTTAACAAAAGAAGGCGCACCATTAAAACATAAGCTCGGACAATAAAAAAACCGACCTGAAAATGTACTTACACCAGCCTGTATTGCTGTATCTGCATCATAAAGTCGTCTTTCTTCTTCAGTGAAATTGGTATATTGGTTTCATCGTTCATTACGATGATTCCACCGTCTGATTTCAGGTATTTTTTCACCTCTCTCAGGTTAATAATATGGCTGTTGTGCACCCGAAAAAACCCGTGGTCGGACAACAGATTTTCATACTCTTTTAAATGACGGGATACAATGATTTTCTGTTTGTTCTTAATATAAAAATGACTGTAAGGCCCTGATGATTCGATGTGTGTGATTTCATGAAGAGGTACAAATTCAAGTCCCTCAGAAGTAGAAAGGCCAATAGATTGATGGTTTTTTTGCGATGATTGCAGATTTTGCAGTAAAACTTCTACCGATCGTTTATTGTCATTAAGGATTTTTTTGTCAGCCCATTTTTCAACAGCTTTTTGCAATTCTTCGATTTCGATGGGCTTTAACAGATAATCTATAGCGCTGAATTTTATGGCCTTCATTGCATAATGATCATAGGCCGTGGTGAAGATGACATTAAATTTGGGTTCCGGAAAGTGCTTCAGCAAATCAAAGCCGGTTCCTGTCTGCATTTCTATGTCCAGAAATACAAGGTCAGGTTCGTATTCCCGGATTGCCGCAACTCCTTGTTCTACATCGGCAGCCATTGCCACCACATTTATCTGCGGGCAAAATTCTTCAATAATGCTTTTAAGAAAATTTCTGCTATGCAGCTCGTCTTCTACAATCAGTGCCTTATTCATTTGTCTGTTTTATATAAAGTAAATTATCGGGTTTCATCCCGAAGCATACACTAAAAATAGTGATGTCCGTTTAAAATTGCCGAAGAAAAGGCTTGCATTTTCTATTGCCTGAACAAAATATGTTTTTGACTTAACGGATCGCCTCTTTGGCTTAATGTATAAAAAATAGTTTAGGTTAATTTTAATTTACTTTGTAAGGTCAAATTTCCCGATGAAAAAAATCTTTGCTTTCTTTTTTTATACGCTTTTGTGCGGAAATTTCCTTTGGGCGCAAGGCACTGAATTGTATCATAATCTTTCGATAGAGCAAGGTCTGAGTGATGTAAGTGTAAATGCAATTGCCCAGGATAAGTATGGGTATATCTGGCTTGGCACATCGAATGGCCTTAACCGTTATGATGGATACAGTATCAAAACGTTCTATGCTGATTCCTACAATAATCTGACCTCAAATAATATTGTGGCTTTGCATAGCGACGCAGATGGTAGGTTGTGGGTGGGGACAAGCAGGGGTTTAGTAGAATATGATTTCAAAACAGAAGCCTTTATACGGAGGATAGACAGCAGCATTCTGGGTTATAATTTTATTTACTGCCTGATTGAAGATGCGAAAAAAAATATTTATATCGGCGCCAATTCCGGCGTTTATTATTATGATAAAACTACTGCACTTCTCTCCAATATCAGCGCTCAATATGCACCAAAATTCAATATTGCACGGGTAAAAGGCTTGTCGCTTTTTGATGCCAATACACTTTATGTCAGTACCGAGAAAATGGGTTTTTTCAAACTCAATCTTAAGGAGAAACAAGGGCAGCAGTTTACCTTTAAAATGGATGTTCCATTAGATAGTTTTTTGCATACCAACGAGTTGCTCAGGCTGGATGATTCGACCTTGCTGCTAGGTACCTTAAGTGTGGGTGTGATCAAGTTTAATACACGCACGCATCTTTTTTCCTGGCCGGCAAAGCCCGGCGCACTCTACAGAAATCCGGCCATTTTATATAATACGGTGCGTAAATGCACCCGTGATCATAATAACAGAATTTGGGTTGCCTCACATTATTTTGGATTGGCCGAGTATTTTCCGGGACAAGATAGTATTGCCATTCCTGCTGTGCAGCCCTATACACCCTATAGTTTTGAAGGTCGCAGTGCGCAATGTGTTTTCGAAGACCGGCAACACAATTTGTGGATTGGTACTTCACGCAATGGTGTGTATCGCTTTCGACCAAATCAGAAAAGTGCTTATTTCTATGCGCAGAATGAATTTGATCCATCAGCCTTGCAGCGTGGTGCAGTCATATCTATTGTGCCTATCGATGCAGAAAATCTGATGGTCGGTACGGCAAATGGCCCCTCTTTTTACAACAAGCAGAATAACAGTTTCGTCAATTATAAAGGGCAGGCGCATTATGCCGGGAGGCAGGCCCTGGAGCAGGCTACTTGTGCCTTGAAAGACAGATTGGGTAATGTTTGGGTGGGCTCCAATCGTTTAGGATTGATGAAATTTTCAGCCGGATTTCGTACGCTGGATGTCTTCACAAGGTTCGAAAAAATACCGGTGCAGGCCGATGGTGTGACCAAAATTTTACCCTTCAATAAGGACACGCTGATCATGGTCAATTTTGGAAGTATCAGCTTGCTGAACATACAGACAGTACAAACAAAATCGCACCACAACGATTCTGTTGAGCCTCTGTTGCAGATTAAGGGAATTGCAGACATGTGCACAAGCAATGATAGTGCTGAAGTATGGATTGCGCGTTCCAATGGTGATTTGTTCCGGTATCATTTTGAAAATCATCTGCTCCAAAAACAGGCTCCGGTTTTTGATACCTTTTCCAGCCCGCTTATTCTGTATAAGATAAATATGGATGAAAAAGGGCGACTTTGGTGTGCCACTAATTTCGGGGCCTTGTGTGTGCAGAATGGAAAGTTGACAAAAGTGATTACGCTGAAAGGGAATAAAAATCCTACAGAAATTACGAATCTTTTACCCGTGGGAGATGAGCTGTGGCTCACCAATAGCCGCACGCTTGCGCGATATAACATCCGCACAGACAGAATGACCGTACTGGGGCAAAAGAATGGATTCAAGGATATAAAATTATATGCAGCTTCGCTGGCCGTTTCTCCCTGGGGCACCATAATGATAGGAGGAAGCAATGGTTTTTTTGAAATTTTCCCCGATAAGATTGTCGAAGATTCCTCCTCATTGCCTGCTTTTCTTACCTCTTTTAAAATCTATGATCAACACTTTAAAGGCACAGCAATCATATCAGAGGCAAAAAGAATAGACCTCAATCCTAAACAGAATTCCTTCTCCTTCGACATGAGCACTTTTGACTTTAACGAGGCTAACGACATCGAGTATGCTTATATGCTGGAAGGCTTTGAAGAGAACTGGCATTTTATTGGTACCAAAAGAAACGGAAGTTATACCAACATTCCCGGCGGTAGCTACACCCTGAGATTAAAAGCTAAAAACAGTTCCGGTGTATGGAATGAAAACGGGCAATCCTTACAGATTATTATCGCAAAACCTTTCTGGCAAACCTATTGGTTTATGGGTTTGGTTTTGGCCACTGTTGTAGGTTCAGTAATCGTGTTGTACCGTTTCAGGATAAATGCTTTTAAAAGAAGAGAAAAACTGCGCCGCGATTATGAAATTAAATTGAACGAACTGGAAAACAGTGCCTTGCGGACACAGATGAATCCTCACTTTATTTTCAATTCACTCAATACAATCAATTCTTTTATTAATAGTAATAATTCCACAAAAGCCAATCAGTATATCAGTAAATTTTCCAGACTTATCAGGATGATTCTGGACCATAGCCGTGAAAAAAAAATTCCCCTGGCAGATGAACTAAGGGTGGCCGAACTATACATTCAACTGGAGAAAATAAGGTTTAATAATAAGTTTCAACACCAGGTTATTATTGAGGATGAACTGGATGTGGAGACCATCGTTATTCCGCCGCTCATTATTCAGCCATTTATCGAAAATGCGATCTTACATGGATTACTGCCATCCGATAAGGAAGGAATGTTGTCCATTTTTATCAGCAGGCAAAATAAGCTATTATTCATTGTAATTGAAGATAATGGTATTGGCCGTGCACGTGCAATGGCTATGAAAAAACATGAAGACAGCAAGCGGAAATCCCACGGTATAGATATTACCATCAAGAGAATCGCTTTGTTTAATAATGAGCCGTATGCTGATCAAACCATACAGATCATCGACCTGATAAACGAGGAAGGTACAGCAGTTGGGACCAGAGTTGAAATTCCCATTAAGCTGGAGGAAAGTTTCTGATCCATGTCATAAAAAAACCTCCTCAGCCAATGCTAAGGAGGTTTTATCATTAAAATAATTTTATGCTTTCGGGATTCTTTTTAAAGTTTCCAGGAAATATTTCCAGAATTTCTGCACAGAAGAAATCTGCACTCTTTCATCCGGAGAGTGGGCTCCATAGATATTCGGACCAAAGGAAATCATTTGCATGCCGGGATAATTGGTGCCCAGGATTCCGCATTCCAATCCTGCATGAATGGCATTTACGTGCGCCTTTTCGCCAAACAATTCTTCGTAAAGATTGCTCATCAATAAAATAATGGGTGCATCCGGTCTTGGTTCCCATCCCGGATAAGCACCTGCATAAGTCACTTTAGTATCTGCAACTAATTCGAATGCTGCAGTAATGGCGTTGGCAAGGTCAGTTTTTTCGCTGTCTACAGAGCTGCGCGTAAGGCATTGGATTGTGCAGGAACCATCTTTTACCAGAACACGGGCAAGGTTATTAGAGCTTTGCACTAAGCCTGCAATGGCAGGGCTCATTCTGTAAATACCATTCGGGCAAGTGTATAGTGCAGCCAGCAATTGTCCCTGGAATACTTTGTCCATAATGTTTCCGGATGTTTCGCCTCCACTTAACTGAATGTCCAGGTTTGCATCTGTGATGCCATATTCTGCTTTAATATCTTTTGCCAATCCACTGAAGATAGACTGTAATTTACTTTCGTTGTCCGGAGAAACCGATAGGGTTGCACTTGACTCGCGGGGAATTGCGTTGCGTAAACTACCACCATCAATGCTGCTGATGCCTACACCAATTTCTTTATGAAGTGTATACAGGATGCGGTTCATAATTTTATTCGCATTGCCGCGGCCGAGATGGATATCTGCACCGGAGTGCCCGCCGGTCAGGCCTTTGATGCTGATGGTAAAACCTTTCATGCTGCTCTCCGCTGTGTTGGTTTTATAAGTGCCATTCGCTGTTACATCCACGCCACCGGCACATCCTATCGTCAGTTCCGTATCTTCTTCCGTATCCAGGTTTAATAAAATGTTCCCGTCCAGCAAACCGCCTTCAAGGTTCAAGGCGCCGGTCATTCCGGTTTCTTCATCAATAGTAAATAAGGCTTCTATGGGTGGGTGCGAAATGTCGGTGGAGGATAGTACAGCCATAATCGTGGCCACTCCAATTCCGTTATCTGCACCCAGGGTTGTGCCTTTTGCCTTTACCCAATCACCATCCACAAACATTTCAATTCCCTGCGTATCAAAATCAAAATTTGTATCACTGTTTTTCTGGTGCACCATATCAATATGACTTTGCAGCACAATCGTCTGATGACCTTGCATGTTGCTTGTAGCAGGCTTTTTGATGATTACATTGCCCACTTTGTCTACTGTGGTGGTCAGTCCAAGGCTTTCACCAAAGGCTTTCATAAAAGCGATAACTCTTTCTTCTTTTTTCGAAGGACGTGGCACGGCATTCAAATCTGCAAAGTGGCTCCAAAGTGCTGTTGGCTGCAATTGTTTAATACTATCGCTCATTGTGTTGAATTTGATTTTTAGAGAGCACGAAAGTACAGAAAAGGTGCAAGAGCCATAATTGATCTTCTGAAATGTTTTTTCCGGAAAAATTTGGCGGATTAAAAATTGCTCGT
The DNA here is from genome assembly GCA_002482815.1 of Bacteroidetes bacterium UBA7688. Classification (GTDB taxonomy): domain Bacteria; phylum Bacteroidota; class Bacteroidia; order Chitinophagales; family Chitinophagaceae; genus Rurimicrobium. Next base: position 5,045 of record DLGS01000177.1, on the reverse strand, counting down.
AACTTTGATATCATTTTAATATCAAAAAACAATTATTATGGAAAAAAATCTTAAACCTGTTAATGGCTATTTAGCCCTGGTTATTTCATTGCTTTGTCTTGCCGCCGGTATTGCCTGTATTGTTTCCGGTGCGCAGTCTCAGACGCCCGTCCTTATTGGTGCAGGCGTGGCTTGTCTTTTCATCAGTATGATTATCTGGAAGGGTCTGATTATTATTCAGCCCAACCACGCCCGTGTCTTCAACTTCTTCGGTAAATATGTTGGTACAGCAAAGGATAATGGCTTGTTTTTTGTGAATCCGTTATTCACCTCTATCAAACTCACTCAGCGCGCACAAAACCTGGCGATGCCAACACTAAAGGTGAATGACAAAATGGGTAATCCGATTGAAATTGCCGCTGTATTGGTTTGGCAGATTAATGATACTTACAAGGCAGCTTACGATGTGTCGGATTACATGGCTTATGTCAAAACACAAAGTGAGTCAGCACTGCGGATAATGGCTACCTCTTTTGCTTACGACAATATTGAGGATGAAACCGCGGATACTACCTTGCGTGGTGGTGGCTACAAAGTCAACGAATTGTTGGAGCATGAATTGGCCAAAAGGTTAGATAATGCCGGTATCGTTATTAAAGAAGCAAGAATCAGCCATCTGGCTTATGCTCCCGAAATTGCAGGTGCGATGTTGCAGGTGCAGCAGGCTTCAGCCATTGTTGCCGCCAGAACCAAGATTGTGGAAGGCGCTGTAGGAATGGTGGAAATGGCGCTGGATATGCTCAGCAAAAAAGATATTGTTGAACTGGATGAAGAAAGAAAAGCAGCAATGGTCAGCAACCTGCTGGTGGTATTGTGTGGCGAAAGAAGTGCGCAGCCTGTGTTGAACACCGGTACGATTTATCAATAAAAACCCGAATGAAGTTTTTAAATTTAAAACCTGATGGCAAAAAAGAGTTTCGTTTTACGGCTGGATGAGGAGGTCTACAAAACCATTGAAAAATGGGCTGCGGATGATTTCCGCAGTGTGAACGGACAGATGGAATGGCTGATTGATAAGGCACTGAAAGAAGCCGGAAGGAAAATTATTGCTTCAAAAAAAGCAAAAGATAAAACAGAGGATATGGAATAAGCGCTGTATTATTTTAGTGAAAAAATTATTTAGCACCTTGGCAATCATTCTTGTCAGGGTGTTTTTTAGGTATTAATGCTTGAAAAGCAGAATGTATAATTTAAAAACCATTGCATAAAGCATTTTATTGTATAATTTAGTTGCCATATTAACCGGCTTACTATGAAAAACCTCCTTACCCTTGCCTTCGTTTGTGTGGCAACTTTTGTTTTTGGCAATAAAGCCACTTTTCAAAAATTAGTTGAAGTCAACAAATGCTGGACTGAACAAAATGATGTGCTTGTCAGCTCTGTTCCGCTTTATGAACAAAGAACCGAACACGATTGGATTGGTATTCACCTTGCCCTGGTAGAACAAAAATTAAGGGAAAGGAATACCAAAACACTGAATGAAAATCAGCAGGCCAACAGACTGCATTGCCTTGATATTTTGCACCGCTATTGGCAGGAAGGAAACTTCCCGGTCAATGAAGACTATACTTTCCGGACTCCGATATTTATAGACCGGCACAATAATTTCTGTGCGGTGGGTTTCCTGATGAAAGAGACCGGAAACGAAGCTGTTTGCCGAAGTATAGCTGCACAAACAAACCTGGCTTATGTCAAAGAAATGAAATACCCGGAGCTCGCTGCCTGGGCGAGTGAAAATGGTTTTACCATTGATGAACTGGCCTGGATACAACCTGGATATACACCCCAGAGTAATTGTGTGCAGATTGGGAGAGGGGTGGATGGAAGCGTTCATGAATTGCATGTTGATGAGGTCAACGAATTCCTTTACGTGGGTGGAAGCTTCGCAATGGCCGATTCCTCCATTACTGCTAATAACATTGCGTATGTAACGGAAGCCTCCGGAACTTACACCTGGCATAATCTGGGCACAGGAGTAAATGGTAAAGTGAATGCAATTGCAAAATTTGCAGATAACATTTTTGTTGCCGGCAGCTTTGACATTGCGGGTGGTAATCCTGCCGCTAATGTGGCTTATTGGGATGGCAGCACATGGCATAATGCAGGTTGCCTCGATGGAGAAGTAAATGACCTTTTGGTGTTCGGAGGAACCTTATATGCATCGGGTTCGTTCAAAAGTTGCGCTGCAGAATCCGGTATGAATTTTGCCTCTTGGAATGGCACATCATGGCACACCATTCCCGGGCTTGAAGGAAGGATAAACACGATGGAAGTTGTAGCGGATAATATAGTCCTGGGCGGACAGTTTAATTATGATACGGCTGCTAATGTGAATGCAATAAAATGGAACCCTATCAACTCTTTTAAAACTTTTTCAAATAAGGTGAATAATGAGGTCATGGATTTTGAAATGTATAAAGACACCTTGCACGTTGTGTGTAAAAGGCTGATTGAAAAAGATACTTTCAATCTTTTTCTGAAACTGAAAGGTGATGCGTGGATGTCTGCCTTTGATGCTTATTTTACTAAAAGAAGCTTGTTAAGTTCAGATGATACGCTTTCATTCAATACTCTGTGCAGCGAGCCGAAGGCTTTGAATATCGGAGGCCGGTTTATCAACAGGCCAATGGTGGGTTCTGTTTCAGAGTACAGTATGAATTATTATGGCGGTTATTCTGCTATAGTTGACAGTACTGTTAATAAAATGATTTTGTTTAAAAAGGAATTGATAATGGGCGGATATTTCAAAACAGGAATGGTATCGAATGGAGAAGGCGTAATACCTTATTTCAAACGGGTAAATGGCATTACTAAGCGCATTCCTTATCCGGTCAGTATAGCCACTGTTTCAAAGGAACCCGAAGCTTTTACTGTCTATCCCAACCCTGCTCAATCAGCCAGCCTGGTGAAATTGGGAAACACAAATACTTTTACAGATTACACCTTCAGTCAGGCAGACGGCAAAGTGATTAGCCGCGGACAACTCAATGGGAAAACTGAATTGCGATTACCCCAAATTCCTGCAGGTATTTATTTGATTACCCTCAGCAATGCAGACGGAGAGAAAGTATCAAAATTACTGGTGGAATAAAATCATAGCCTCCAAATATCAACTACATTTGGACCAATAAATGAGTCTTGAAAATTAATTATCCTGATGGAATTACACGGTAAAGAATTGCGCCTGGCGGTATTGATAGATGCTGACAATGTCCCCTACGCCAATATCAAAGAAATGCTGGAAGAGATTGCCAAAAACGGCACCCCAACCATTAAGCGCATTTATGCCGACTGGACAAAACCAACCGTCTCCGGATGGAAAAGTGTGCTGCTCGAAAATGCAATAACGCCCATACAGCAGTATAGCTATACGACCGGAAAAAATTCCAGCGACAGCGCATTGATTATTGATGCAATGGATTTGTTGTACTCCGAAAAAGTAGAAGGTTTCTGTATCGTTTCCAGCGATAGTGATTTTACACGCCTGGCAATCCGCCTGCGCGAAGCCGGAATGAAAGTAATCGGTATCGGCGAAAAGAAAACACCCAAACCATTCATCACCGCCTGCGATAAGTTTATTTATATTGAAATTCTGAAACCCGCTGCTGTGGTGGCTGAGGTGTCGAAGAGTAAGGTGAAGGGAACAGAGAAACCGGAAGCGGTACCGCTTAATACCATTGATGCCGAACTGATAAAACTATTGAGAGAAAGTGTGGCAGACCTGGCCGACGAAAGTGGCTGGACCTTCCTGGGCGAGCTGGGCAATTTTATCCTCAAAAAGAAAACCGATTTTGACCCCAGGAATTACGGGTTCACCAAATTGCTGGCTCTGATAAAAAGCTGCGGCATATTTGAGATTGATGAGCGTGAGGCCGGCAAAAGTAATGTGCGACATATTTATGTCCGCATCAAGCACGTGCAGAAAGCTCATGTCCAGAAAACCAGAAAAAACTAAACCGGGACTTTACTGTCCCATAAATGAAAAAGACGCCAATCAAACCGATGGAACGGTTGATTGACGTTCTGTTTCACAATTAAACAACAATTAGTTAGTAGTAGTGGCTTGTTTAATCACTTAGAAATAGTGAATTTCTAATTACTTGTGGAAAGGTTGTTATGTGCATTTTCTAAAATCTTACGCATTTTCTTTCCGCCTTTCTTCAATGGCTGGAGACCATCTTCCAGGCCTTTCAGTTTTTTTCTTTTATATAGATTCTGCAAAATCAATCCGCCTGCTATCAGCAAGGCAGCGCTTAGTATTCCAACTGTTTTCTTGTTCATAACCTTTTTAATTTATGGGGTTGACAAATTCTGAATACAAAGATTGGCAAAAGCCAGGTTTTCTTTTTTACAGGATATTGATCTGGATTTATATGATTACCGCTTTTAGCTATAAAACCTTTCGCAAAAGATTTCAGCGCTTTCTTTAGTCCTCTTCTTTTGTAAAATACTTAAGTTTCAATTTTGATTAAAAGTAATCCTGCTTAGGTTGGGTAACGTATTCAGCTTAAGTGGGGGGACGTATCCGGGGTAGCTTAAACACTTAATCTTGCCGGCTTTAGAATTGGCTTTCAAAAATAAATGAAAAAATCGTGGAAATTTCCCCGCCAACTTATATCAATCCGGTATTATGTTTGTCCTGTTAAGATTATTTTAAATAAGATTAGCAGTCAATAAACAAGTCTGAAGTGTTATTGAAATCCCGATGGAACCTTACCCCATGAACCGTCTCCGGATTTTTCTATCCGACCTCTTTAAACCAAACTATTGACAAGTAATGTGAATTCATCTCTTCAGCATTTAGATGCTGATAAGATGCTGTGGCTATATGCAGTTTGAAATTTTATGTTCATCTCTAAATATGTGTGCCTATGAAACAGCTTGTCCATTTCCTGATCGGTCAACCGCGCTGCGTTGTCCGGCGGGATCACTAAAGTAATGGCTTCCTTACCCGAAGCCAGGAAAAACAAATCCTTTAATAAACTAAAAACACAATTATGTTTAAA